>NZ_PDIY01000001.1:1292500-1295000 GCF_002563655.1 Bacillus sp. es.034
CCGTAAGGACTGGTGGAGTGCTTAGAAGTGAGAATGCCGGTATGAGTAGCGAAAGATGGGTGAGAATCCCATCCACCGAATGCCTAAGGTTTCCTGAGGAAGGCTCGTCCGCTCAGGGTTAGTCGGGACCTAAGTCGAGGCCGATAGGCGTAGACGATGGACAACAGGTTGATATTCCTGTACCACCTCTTTTCCGTTTGAGCAATGGGGGGACGCAGGAGGATAGGGTAAGCGCACTGCTGGATATGTGCGTCTAAGCAGTTAGGCTGATGATGAGGCAAATCCCATCATCGTGAAGGCTGAGCTGTGATAGCGAGCGAATTATAGTAGCGAAGTTCCTGATTCCACACTGCCAAGAAAAGCCTCTAGCGAGGAAAAAGGTGCCCGTACCGCAAACCGACACAGGTAGGCGAGGAGAGAATCCTAAGGTGAGCGAGAGAACTCTCGTTAAGGAACTCGGCAAAATGACCCCGTAACTTCGGGAGAAGGGGTGCTCTGGTAGGGTGCAAGCCCGAGAGAGCCGCAGTGAATAGGCCCAGGCGACTGTTTAGCAAAAACACAGGTCTCTGCGAAGCCGTAAGGCGAAGTATAGGGGCTGACGCCTGCCCGGTGCTGGAAGGTTAAGAGGAGTGCTTAGCGCAAGCGAAGGTGCGAATCGAAGCCCCAGTAAACGGCGGCCGTAACTATAACGGTCCTAAGGTAGCGAAATTCCTTGTCGGGTAAGTTCCGACCCGCACGAAAGGCGTAACGATCTGGGCACTGTCTCAACGAGAGACTCGGTGAAATTATAGTACCTGTGAAGATGCAGGTTACCCGCGACAGGACGGAAAGACCCCGTGGAGCTTTACTGTAGCCTGATATTGAATTTTGGTACAGCTTGTACAGGATAGGTAGGAGCCTTGGAAACCGGAGCGCCAGCTTCGGTGGAGGCATCGGTGGGATACTACCCTGGCTGTATTGAAATTCTAACCCGCGCCCCTTATCGGGGTGGGAGACAGTGTCAGGTGGGCAGTTTGACTGGGGCGGTCGCCTCCTAAAGAGTAACGGAGGCGCCCAAAGGTTCCCTCAGAATGGTTGGAAATCATTCGCAGAGTGTAAAGGCACAAGGGAGCTTGACTGCGAGACCTACAAGTCGAGCAGGGACGAAAGTCGGGCTTAGTGATCCGGTGGTTCCGCATGGAAGGGCCATCGCTCAACGGATAAAAGCTACCCCGGGGATAACAGGCTTATCTCCCCCAAGAGTCCACATCGACGGGGAGGTTTGGCACCTCGATGTCGGCTCATCGCATCCTGGGGCTGTAGTCGGTCCCAAGGGTTGGGCTGTTCGCCCATTAAAGCGGTACGCGAGCTGGGTTCAGAACGTCGTGAGACAGTTCGGTCCCTATCCGTCGTGGGCGCAGGAAATTTGAGAGGAGCTGTCCTTAGTACGAGAGGACCGGGATGGACGCACCGCTGGTGTACCAGTTGTCTTGCCAAAGGCATCGCTGGGTAGCTATGTGCGGAAGGGATAAGTGCTGAAAGCATCTAAGCATGAAGCCCCCCTCGAGATGAGATTTCCCATCACGTATGTGAGTAAGATCCCTAGAAGATGACTAGGTAGATAGGTCAGAGATGGAAGCATGGCGACATGTGGAGTTGACTGATACTAATCGATCGAGGACTTAACCACACTATAAAGCGGAGGCGGCTTGAACAGAGACGACAAGCATTTCTGGGCAATCAGAAGAGGGTGCTTTTTACCCTCAGCTGATTGAACTGAAATGACCTCGAGTCTCTAGCCGCCGGAGCTGGACTGCATTCTACTTTCAATAGTAGATGCAACAATTGGTCGATATTCGGCTTTCTTGACATCAATTCTTTATCTAGTTTTGAAGGAACAATCCTTCAATTAAATATTCGTCTGGTGATAATGGCGAAGAGGTCACACCCGTTCCCATGCCGAACACGGAAGTTAAGCTCTTCAGCGCCGATGGTAGTTGGGGGATCTCCCCCTGTGAGAGTAGGACGTCGCCAGGCAAATGTGAAAAGAGTAGCTCTTAGGAGTTACTCTTTTTTGTTTTAGTTTTTGTTCGAAGAACATAGTGAAGGAGAAGCTGTTTTGGAACGGAGGGTCTGCCTGTTGATGAAGTAGGGAATAGGGTGAGAGATGAATGGACTGGTAAAGACGGAGTAAAGAAGATTCGACACCCCGGCATGATAATTTATAATGTCGCATGAAAAATCACAACCTCGCATGAAAAACTCACTCCCCGCACGATAATCATCAATCCGGCATGATTCCTATCAGATCTCGCATGAATTTTCCCCAAAGTGATCTTAACAATCGATCTATTACGGTAATAGCTCATTTTACATAGGAAGAAGGAGTAAGAGGGTGGAATATGAACAGTGAATCGTAAATGTCGACTCAACAATCGTTCTTAGTACGGTTCTAACCCATTTTGACACAATGAATCAGCAACAACCACATATAGCAATGACTAGCTATTTTGCTAGTCAT
>NZ_PDIY01000001.1:1597500-1707500 GCF_002563655.1 Bacillus sp. es.034
TCTTGTCCCGATGATGGGCCATGTGGTCCGTCCGAACTCGAAGCTTGCTGAAAACGCTCCTCAGTATTACATGAGCATGGGTCATACAGCTGAACAGGTTGCAACGAAGTTCGGCGTATCCCGTGAAGATCAGGATGCCTTTGCCGTACGAAGCCACCAAAAAGCGGCCAAAGCGATTTCAGAAGGAAAGTTTGACGATGAGATCGTACCTGTTGATGTACTCCATCGTTCAGTGAACGGTGAAAATAAACTCATCGAGAAATCCTTCCAATTTTCAAAAGATGAAGGTGTACGTGCCGAAACAAGCTCAGAAGTACTGGCTAAATTACGCCCGGCTTTCAATGTGAAGGGCTCTGTAACCGCAGGGAACTCCTCACAAACGAGTGACGGCGCAGCGGCCGTCATGGTGATGGACCGTGAAAAAGCAGGATCATTAGGCCTGCAGCCGATGGCAAAGTTCAGAAGCTTCGCGGTAGCGGGAGTCCCGCCTGAAATCATGGGGATCGGCCCTGTGGAAGCCATCCCACGGGCACTTAAGATGGCAGGACTAGAGCTTTCAGACATTGGGTTGTTTGAACTGAATGAAGCATTTGCTTCCCAATCGATCCAGGTCATCCGCCAGCTGGGACTAGATGAAGAACGAGTGAACGTGAATGGTGGAGCCATCGCTCTCGGTCATCCACTGGGCTGTACCGGCGCGAAACTGACCCTCTCACTGGTACATGAAATGAAACGCAGAAACCAGCAATTCGGTATCGTCACCATGTGTATCGGCGGCGGAATGGGAGCAGCCGGCGTATTTGAATTAATCGGTTAACAGGAGGGACGGACCTCGAATCTCGAGGCCCTCTACTCTTTCAAAATATCATTTTAGGGGGATTCGAAATGGCGAATCAAACAGACAAGCTAATCAAGGGTGGAAGTTTTTTAATTGAAGAAGTAAGCTTTGAGCAAGTTTTCACACCGGAGGATTATTCCGACGAGCAAAAAATGATTGCGAAAACGACAGAGGACTATGTACTGAATGAAGTGGTACCTGTCATTGATAATCTGGAAAATCATGAATTCGATCATTCTGTACGTCTTTTAAAAGAAGCAGGGGATCTTGGTCTTCTGGGAGCAGATGTACCTGAAGAGTACGGCGGATTAGGATTGGATAAAGTAAGCTCGGCTTTGATTGCTGAAAAGATGTCCCGTGCCGGCGGATTCTCAATCTCTCACGGAGCACATGTCGGTATCGGATCCCTTCCAATCGTTCTTTTCGGTAACGAAGAGCAAAAGCAAAAGTATCTTCCTGCCCTCTCCACTGGTGAAAAATTAGCGGCTTACGCATTGACAGAGCCGGGTTCAGGTTCTGATGCACTTGGTGCGAAGACAACGGCTAAATTAAACGCAGAAGGTACTCACTACATTCTGAACGGAGAAAAACAATGGATCACAAACTCTGCATTTGCCGATGTGTTCGTTGTGTATGCAAAGATTGACGGGGAGCATTTCTCAGCATTCATCGTGGAAAAAGAATTCCCTGGCGTTTCAACGGGTCCTGAAGAAAAGAAAATGGGAATCAAGAGCTCTTCCACTCGTACATTGATCCTTGAAGATGCTGAAATCCCGGTTGAAAATCTTCTTGGGGATGCAGGTAAAGGTCATATCATCGCCTTCAATATCCTGAACATCGGTCGTTACAAATTGGGAGTAGGCGCAGTCGGAGCAAGTAAGCGTGCCCTTGAAGTAACGGTTCAATATACGAATCAGCGTCAACAGTTCAAAACACCGATCTCAAGCTTCAACTTGACGAAAGAAAAGCTTTCAACGATGGCAGCGAAATTATATGCAGCAGAAAGCTCCGTTTACCGTACAGTTGGATTGTTCGAAGATCGCATGAGCAAGCTTTCGGACGAAGAAGTGAAGAATGGAACTGAAGTGGCAAAGTCCATTGCTGAATACGCAATCGAGTGCTCACTAAACAAATTCTTCGCAACGGAAGTACTGGATTATATCGTAGATGAAGGCGTTCAGCTTCACGGTGGATATGGCTTCATGCAGGAATATGAAATCGAAAGAATGTACCGTGATTCCCGTATCAACCGCATCTTTGAAGGGACGAATGAAATCAACCGTCTTCTTGTTCCAGGAACATACCTTCGTAAAGCCATGAAGGGTGAGCTTCCATTACTTCAAAAAGCACAGGCTCTTCAAGAAGAACTAATGATGCTTATGCCTGAAGAAGTGGGCGATGAGCCATTGGCACAAGAGAAGTACCTTGTGAAAAATGCCAAGAAAATCGGCTTGATGCTGGCAGGATTGGCTGCACAGAAATATGGTAAAGCCCTTGAGAAAGAACAGGAGATCCTTGTGAACATTGCGGATATCGTTTCAGAGGCTTACGCAATGGAATCCGTTGTTCTTAGAACGGAAAAAGCGATCGAAAAAGGTGGCGTAGAGAAAGCGAAGCAAAAACTTCTCTATACACAAATCTTCTGTCAGGAAGCTTTCAACAAAATCGAACAGCATGCGAAAGAAACACTTGTCGCAACCGAAACTGGCGACACATTGCGCATGATGCTGTCAGCACTGCGTAAATTCACACGCCACACACCGATCAACGTGATCGCAGTGAAGCGTGAAGCGTCAGAAAAGCTGATCGATGTAGAAAAATATGCACTGTAAGTAAGGAAGGGACGGACCTCCAAATTGGAGGTCCGTCCCTTTATTTATATTCACAACTTGACATCAATCGTACTCTCGATTACTATATGTTTAAGCGTTTAAGTGTTTAAGTGTTTAAACATATAAGAAAAGGTGGTAAGGATAGATGAATAAGACTGTTTTAATTACGGGTGCTTCAAGTGGTATCGGCCTGAATTTCAGCCATAAATTTGCCGGATCCGGGCATGATGTGATTTTAGTAGCCAGAAGTGAGGAAAAGCTGCTGGCGTTATCACAAGAAATCACAAATAAATATGAGGTGAAAGCGCACGTGTTTATCTCTGATCTTTCGAAATCCCAGGCCACAAAGAAGCTTTATGATGAAATCAAAGCACAAGGAATCAGGGTCGATATTCTCATCAATAATGCCGGATTCGGATTATTCGGGGAGTTTGAGGAAACGGAACTTTCCAAAGAGCTGGATATGATCCAAGTGAATATCACGGCCCTGACTGAGCTAAGTAAGTATATCGGTAAGGATATGGTGAGCAGGAAGAGTGGCCGTATATTAAATGTTGCGTCAACAGCAGCATTTCAGCCCGGTCCATTGATGGCCGTTTACTATGCAACAAAAGGGTATGTCCTGTCTTTCTCAGAAGCTTTGGCCAATGAATGGGGGGGGCCAAGGGGTGAAAGTGACCGCTCTGTGCCCCGGTGCCACCAAAACAGGTTTCAGTGATGCTGCGGAACTTCAGTCCTCCAAGCTCTTCCAGTCGGCTGTGATGAGTGTGGAAGATGTTGTGGAAGAAGGATATAAACAAATGATGACAAAGGACAAAGTAGTGATCATACCAGGTATGAAAAACCGGATACTGACTCAGGCGATTCGATTCATGCCGCGTAAAATGGTCACGAATATTGTTCGGAAGGTACAGGAACGGGTATAATTAATGTGAATGAGTTGGAGGGAGAAGGCTATGGGTCAAAAAGCAATTGATACATTCCGTGCTTGTATTCCATTATTTCAAGCGCTGAGTGATCCTTATCGTCAGGACATAATTTTACTTCTTGCCGAACAAGAACCTCTTACGGTCAATCAGATAACTGAAAATCTGACACTATCCCGACCTGCTGTTTCCCATCACCTGAAGATCCTGAGAGATCAGCAGCTGGTATCACTGGAGCAAAAAGGAACACAGCGTTTCTATTCTCTTGAGCTGGACAACGCAACCGTCCTCCTCAAAGAATTGGTACAAACCGTTGAAGAACAATGTGAGTAATGTTCCGGAAAAGAAGGATACTAACGGATATTGTCGAATGTAAGAAATAGATTCACGGTGACCGGATGGGAAATACACCCTACCCGGTACCTATCAGGAAAGGTGGTGCAATGATGTCATTGACTTTTTATTCTTATCCAACATGCGGTACATGTAAAAAAGCAAAAAAGTGGCTGGAGGACCAGGGTCTCTCCATAGATGAAATACATATTGTAGAAAATCCCCCGTCAAAAATGGAACTTAAAAGCCTGTGCGAAAAGAGTGGACTTCCTCTGAAGAAGTTTTTCAATACAAGTGGCAAAAAGTATCGCGAACTTGGCTTGAAAGACAAAGTGAATTCAGCTTCTGACGATGAATTATTTGAAATCCTTTCCTCTGACGGGATGCTGATCAAACGTCCGATCACAACGGATGGAAGCAAGGTGACCGTAGGTTTTAAAGAAGAAACGTTCGAGGAAACCTGGAAGTAAAAAAGGGTAAGTGATTTCCAGATCATGGACGATGAAAAAGTTTCATTATTCACACTTAGTTTTCTTGCTTTTTCGATGAAAAGTGTGTCAATATTAGGTTGTATAACTAGCATTTGGAGGGATAGAGAATGAGTACACCGAAAGAACTTCGTTATTCAGAAGAACACGAGTGGGTCAAAGTTGAAGGGGAAAATGTACGCGTAGGAATCACATCATTTGCACAATCTGAACTGGGCGATATCGTATTCGTCGAGTTACCTGAAGTTGGAGATGAAATCAAAGCGGACGAGCCTTTCGGCAGTGTTGAATCGGTAAAGACCGTTTCTGAGCTATACGCACCTGTTTCCGGTAAGGTTGTAGAAGTGAATGAAGAGCTGTCCGACAGCCCTGAATTCGTGAACGAATCACCATATGAAAAAGCATGGATGGTCGTTGTGGAACCAACAGACACTGGAGAAGTAGACAAGCTGATGACAGCTGAAGAGTATGATAAAATGATCAATGAAGGATAATTTCCACCCGGACACCTTGAGGATTTCTCAAGGTGTTTTGTTTTTCTTTTTGGGCATCATATGGGTATTCGCAAATAGAAAGGATGAATACGTATGGTCCTTGAACCAAAGAAATTAGATGTTACAAGCAGGGTGACAGGCAGGCTTGAAAATGGTGAAGTCGAATTTTTCCTCGACGGTCAGTCAATCGGCAAAATGGCCCTGCCCCTTGATGGACTGACAATGGAACCGAACTTTGAAGCAAAAGAAAATAAAATTTATCAGAACTATACTTCCACCGAAGGACATGATGCAAGGTACACGGATTGTGACGAAGGTGGATGGTGTTAAAGGTGACTAGCGGTGCCAGATTCGTGTATGGATCTGGCACCATTTCTATCAGCAATGAAACAAACCACTTGCACTATTTTTTGTAAACATGAGAAAATATGAATAGAAAGTGGACATCATCTCTTGTTATCTGAATATACTATCCTAATCTTATTTCTGAAAGATAAGGTGATGATCATGATGGAACTTGACGAAAAGGTAATCATTGTCGAAGGTACAACCGACAAGCGGAAAGTAAGAGGCATAATCAAAGAACCGATTGAAATTATTTGCACAAATGGAACGATCAGCATCACAAAAATGGACGAACTCATCGATGAGCTGTTTGAAAGGGATGTATACATCCTCGTCGATGCGGATGATGCAGGGGAGAAGTTACGTAAACAATTCAAGCGTGAATTCCCCGAGGCGGAACACCTTTATATCGATCGAATGTATAAGGAAGTGGCCGCAGCCCCGGAATATCATCTTGCTTCCGTTCTTATTGGTGCAAATATCGATGTGCATAAAGAATATCTAGGAAAAAGGATGATTTAGTTTTGTTGGAGGTAAGTCAGACAGAAGAATTAAACGAATCGATCAAATACCATGCGTTGGAAGCCGTTTATCTCTATACACCGATGTGTGGTACATGTCAGGTCGCGGGTAAAATGTTGGAAGTGGTCGAGAAACTCCCCCAGTCATTTCATTTTGTGAAGGCGAACCTGAACTATCTGCCCCAATTCGCAGAAGAACAATCAATTGAAAGCGTCCCCTGCCTTCTTTTATTTAAAGATGGACAGGAAATCGAAAGAATCTATGCCTTTCAATCCGTCCCATTCCTATACGAAACCATCAACAAAATCCAAAACAGCTAGTGGGGATAAGAGACCTTTTTAGACAAGGTCTTTTTATTTTGTGGATTTTCTTTCTACAAACGAGGACATATTTCTTGGGAAATGTTTCGAATCCCATCATTTTTTGACTGGTCATCACCCCATTTCTTACTGTTCGACAAATAAGATAAACTCATTCAGAACATGTCGAGAATGTCTAAAAGGGAAAAATACCTAAAAGTGGAATTGATACTATATAGAAGTTTCACTGGGAGGGTATCATGCGAATATATTTAGAGGAATTAGTAGATCAGTGTCATTCAAGGTATCACTTACGACTCTTGTTTCCAGACAGCCCATTTATTCTACAGTTTCAATGTGAAAAGGAACGATTTGCAATCTCCATTTCAAACAGTGATTGTGCTGTATTGCCTGATGGTGACGGGGAATCGCATTTCGTCATTGAGGGACAAGAAATGGACATGCTCTCCCTGCTTACAGGAGAAGTGCGATTGTCACAACTGATCGAAAACGGCATCCTGGAAGTCAGGGGTGGATACCGCCAGCTATTATTCGTAGAGTCGATCCTTTGGCTGACAAGGTCCAGGGTAAAGGAACCGGTTCAAGTATGAAAAAAAGAAGAAAAAGAATTGACACACTTGTATTTTCGATGATAGAATCTCTCTTGTAGCAAATTTTCAGAGTCTTTAACAATTCAAAAAATTAAATAAATCGATACTTTACTCTTATTTAGAGAGGTGGAGGGACGTGCCCTATGAAGCCCGGCAACCGTCAATGAAAATTGAAATGGTGCCAATTCACTCAAAGCATTTGCTTTGAAAGATGAGAGAAAGGATAGTCCTATATATGATTATGCCTTTCTGCTTATCGCAGGAAGGCATTTTTTATTGTTTCCCTGAAGGCTGTGTGCGGGCGTAACTATAATTCTAATTAAAAATGTCGTTTTACTCGGAAAGAAGGTGGAGACAGCATGATTACCATTTCAGATGTGAAAAAAATCTATCAATCAAAATCAGGACCGATTTCAGCCGTTGATGGCGTCAACATCGACATTGGCCAAGGGGAAATTTTTGGAGTGATTGGCTATAGTGGAGCAGGTAAAAGTACGTTGATCCGTATGCTCAATGGGCTTGAAGTTCCCACAAATGGAACCGTGAACGTGAATGGACAGATCGTTTCCAAAGTGAAAGGAAAAGATCTTCGGCAGGCGAGGCAGTCAATCGGGATGATTTTTCAGCATTTCAATCTCCTGTGGTCACGAACGGTACTTGAAAATATCCAGTTTCCTTTAGAAATCGCTGGAGTTTCCAAGAAAGAGAGAGTGCGAAGGGCCAATGAATTATTGGAGCTGGTGGGATTGGATGGAAGAGGAGACGCCTATCCATCCCAGTTGAGCGGTGGACAGAAACAGAGGGTAGGGATTGCGAGATCCCTTGCAAATAATCCAAACGTCCTTCTCTGTGACGAAGCCACCTCTGCTTTGGATCCGCAAACAACCGATTCCATCCTTGATTTATTGGTGGATATTAATAAACGTTTAGGTCTGACCATCGTCCTGATCACCCATGAAATGCATGTGATCAAAAAAATCTGCCATCGTGTGGCGGTCATGGAACAAGGGAAGGTGGTAGAACTTGGGGATGTTCTTGAAGTGTTCAGAAATCCTAAAGAGCAGGTGACAAAACGATTTGTGAGAGAAGTATCTCAAGTGGAAGAAACGGGGGAAACGATTGATCACCTCTTAGCTCAGTATCCGAAAGGGAAAGTACTGAAATTCACCTTCGTTGGTGAATCGACTGAGCAACCGCTCATTACCAGCTTGATCCGAAGATTCGACCTGGATGTCAATATTCTTCAAGGACAGATTTCCCAAACGCAAAAAGGGGCTTATGGTACGCTCTTCGTCCATCTTGATGGAAACGAAGAGACGATTCATGCAGCCGTTGCCTTCGCTGAGAAACAGATGGTCAAAGTGGAGGTGATCAGAGGATGATAGAAAATGTATTTCCGAATGTGGACTGGGAGAAGATGTGGGAAGCGACTGTTGAAACCCTTTATATGACGGGGATGTCGGTCCTGATTACCTTCGTAGTAGGACTGATCCTTGGAATCCTGTTATTTCTTACATCCAAGGAGAATTTATGGGAAAACAAGCTTACTTATACGGTGACCAGTGCAGTGGTCAATGTATTCCGTTCGATTCCGTTCATTATCCTGATTGTATTACTGATTCCATTTACCAAATTCTTATTGGATACCATACGTGGGGCGAACGCGGCCCTTCCCGCCCTGATCATCGGAGCAGCACCGTTTTACGCACGCATGGTTGAAATTGCATTAAGAGAAGTGAACAAAGGCGTCATCGAAGCAGCGAAAGCGATGGGGGCGAAGACAAGCACAATCATATGGAAAGTGCTTATTCCCGAATCTCTTCCGGCTTTGGTTTCAGGTATCACGGTAACAGCCATCGCCCTGGTGGGGTACACGGCAATGGCGGGTGTCATCGGTGCCGGGGGATTGGGAAACCTCGCTTACCTGGATGGTTTTCAACGGAGCAGGGAGGATGTAACCCTTGCCGCGACCATCATGATTTTACTCGTAGTATTTGCCATTCAAATCATTGGTGACTACTTCACAAATAAATTAGACAAACGATAAGAGGAGAGAAAACAGATGAAAAAATGGTTAGCAGGAATTGTAGCAGCAACAAGTATCTTTGGATTGGCAGCATGCGGGAGTGATTCCGGATCCGGAAGCAGTGACGAGAAGGAATTAGTGGTAGGAGCGTCAAACGTTCCCCATGCGGAAATCCTTGAAAAAGTGAAACCGATTTTGGAAGATAAGGGAATCGACCTGCAAATCGAAACATATCAAGATTATATCCTTCCGAATAAAGACTTGGATAATGGTGATTTGGATGCGAACTATTTCCAAACCGTACCTTACATGGACTTGCAGATGAAAGAGAACGAATATGATTTCGTCAATGCAGGCGGTATTCATATCGAGCCGATCGGTGTGTATTCCAAAAAGTATAAATCTCTTGAGGACCTTCCTGAAGGTGCCACGATCTTGATGAGTAATTCTGTATCCGATCATGGCCGTATCCTTACTTTATTAGAGAAAAAGGGTCTGATTACGTTAAAAGACGGCGTGGAAAATACACAGGCACAGCTTGAGGACATTAAAGAAAATCCAAAAAAACTGAAATTCGATTATGAGTACGAAGCGGCTCTTCTTCCGCAAATGTATGAAAATGAAGAAGGGGACGCAGTTGTGATCAACTCCAACTATGCGATAGATGCAGGCTTGAAACCCCTTGAGGACTCCATCGCCATCGAAGACAGCAACTCCCCGTATGTGAACGTAATTGCTGTGAATAAAGGTCACGAAAACAAAGAAGAAGTGAAAGAACTGGTCAAAGCCCTGCGCTCAAAAGAAATCCAGGACTTCATCAATGAAGAATGGGATGGAGCCGTAGTACCCGTAACGGAATAATATTAGGAAAGCCGGTGCTTATGCATCGGCTTTCTTTCATCAAGTGGTGATTTGGTAACTTTTTAACATATTCATTTCCAAATTGGCTCATACTATTTCCGATGAATCTATTTTCGAAATGGAGTTGGATGATATGCAGATGGAACCTAGAAACACAACCGAAGCAGCCCTTCATGATTATAAAATGGGACTTGGAATCTTCACTGAGAAAATGCCTGAGCTTGCAGAGCAATACAATACGTTTACAGAGCACTGCTTCAGAGAAGGAGTCCTTTCCAAAAAGGAAAAACAGTTGATTGCACTTGGAATCAGCCTTTATTCCCAGGATGAATATTGTATCATCTATCATACAAAAGGATGCCTCGATCAAGGATGCTCTGAAGAAGAAATCCTCGAAGCCATCGGAGTGACAGCAGCATTCGGTGGAGGAGCTGTCATGAGTCAGGCTGTGACATTAGTACAGCAGTCGATTCAGGATTTGAATCAACTAAAGCAATGAGTGCTCAGAGAGGGAGAAATCCTTCTCTTTTTTATGGGTACTTTTTAAAATTCATACCTCTGATGGTAATAAATATACATATCGTTTTATAAAATTTCACCGGGACAGTATTATTTGGCAGTATAATGGCGGAATTTTGTGAAAACTTAAGGGTAGCCCCCGGGAATCAGGCTGACGGATGAATTTTAGAAAAAATGAGGAAATACCGGTTTTGTCTTGTGAACGAGGGGGTAGTATAGTTGTAAAGTAATTAAAAACCCGAAAGGAATGATTCATTATCGACTCTCTTGAGAGTATCTCGTACACAAGTGAAATGGAGAAGGCAATGCATGGAGCCCATGGAATAGGTTATGAGGTGTACAAACGCAAGCATGAAGTCAGAATGCAAGTAGAGAAGAAAAGAGAGCAGGATTACAAGGAAAGCCGCCGAATGATTGCAGCACTTGATCGCAGGGTGCACGCTAATATATAATAGGAAGAAAAAAAGCAAACCAGTGTAGACGATGCACTGGTTTTTTGTTTTTTATCAAGGATCAAAGTGGTGCGAGGCCTGTATACACCCAACTAAGAACACAGGTCATCGACACCCTACATTTTCCCACCTGTTTTGGCCAACACTAGAAAGGGATTCTATCGATCGGTTAACATGAACTGACAACTTGAAAAAGTTGATAATAGCTTTTATTTGTTATAAGATTGTAATGAGAATAAATTGAGAATGATTAAAGAATTATATTCTTAAATTCATTATAAAGTCACGGAGGTAAATATACATGGCAGGTTCTACTTTAACAATCAAAGATCTTCATGTTGAGATTGAAGGGAAGGAAATCCTGAAAGGGGTTAACCTTGAAATTAAAGGTGGAGAAATCCACGCAGTAATGGGACCAAATGGTACAGGTAAATCAACTTTATCTTCTGCTATCATGGGTCACCCGAAGTATGAAGTGACAAAAGGAAGCATCACGTTCGACGGGGAAGATGTACTTGAAATGGCAGTGGATGAGCGCGCCCGCGTAGGTCTTTTCCTTGCAATGCAGTACCCAAGTGAAATCAGTGGAGTAACGAACGCAGACTTCTTACGTTCAGCGATCAACAGCCGTCGCGAAGAAGGAGAAGAAATTTCTCTTATGAAATTTATCCGCAAGATGGATTCTGAAATGGAATACTTGGAAATGGATCCGGATATGGCTCAGCGTTACCTGAATGAAGGGTTCTCAGGCGGAGAGAAAAAGCGTAATGAAATCCTTCAATTGATGATGATTCAGCCAAAGATTGCCATCCTTGATGAGATCGATTCAGGTCTTGATATCGATGCACTAAAAGTTGTTTCTAAAGGAATCAACAAGATGCGTGGGGAAGATTTCGGTTGCTTGATCATCACTCACTATCAGCGCCTTCTTAACTACATCACTCCTGATCACGTTCACGTTATGATGCAGGGACGCATTGTGAAATCAGGCGGCGAAGAATTAGCACAGCGCCTTGAAGCAGAAGGATATGACTGGATTAAAGAAGAGCTGGGAATCAAAGACGAAACTGTCGGCCAAGAAGCGTAAGTGTTAGGGGGATGAAAATGACTGTAGAAACGAAACTACCAGTAGATCTAGACTATGTCAGCTCCTACTCAAAACAACTTGGAGAGCCGGAATGGTTAACAACCCTTCGTACAGATGCCTTTGATAAAGTAAAGGATCTTAGCCTTCCTGTTGCAGATAAAACGAAGATCACAAACTGGAATTTCACTCAATTCCAGAAGCATACAGTGGAAAGTGACGCGTTTTCATCATTGAGCGAGCTGCCTGAAGAAGCGAAAGCATTAGTTGATTTAGATAACAAAGATCAAAGTCTTTATATTCAACGGAATAATACACCTGCTTTTCTTTCACTATCAAACGAATTAAAAGACAACGGTGTTATTTTTACGGATATTTTTACGGCTGTGAAAGAACACAGCGAGCTTGTACAGAAGTACTTCATGACTGAAGGCGTGAAAACGGATGAGCATAAGCTTACTGCCCTTCACGCAGCATTGATGAATGGAGGGGCATTCCTTTACATTCCAAAGAACGTGGAACTCTCTCAACCGATTCAAGCGGTTTACGTTCACGACAATGCAGAAGTTGCGATGTTCAACCACGTATTGGTTGTCGCTGAAGATAATAGCTCCGTCACATATGTGGAGAACTATATCTCTACTGTAGACGCAGAAGATGGGGTCTATAACATTGTCACAGAAGTATTGGCAAACAATAACGCAAAAGTGGCATACGGTGCAGTGGACAATCTTTCAAGCGGAATCACGACTTACGTGAACCGTCGTGGAGTAGCTGCAAGGGATGCACGCATCGAGTGGGCTTTAGGATTAATGAACGACGGTGACACCGTTTCTGAAAACGTGACGAACCTTATGGGCGATGGCTCATATGGTGATACGAAAACCGTAGTCGTTGGACGCGGCAAACAGAAGCAAAACTTCACGACTAAGGTTGTTCACTACGGTAAGAATTCTGAAGGATACATCCTTAAGCATGGCGTCATGAAGGATGAATCATCTTCTATCTTCAACGGTATCGGTAAGATTGAACATGGTGCATCGAAGTCAAATGCAGAGCAGGAATCACGCGTATTGATGCTTAGCGAAAAAGCACGCGGGGATGCGAATCCGATCCTTCTTATTGATGAAGATGATGTAACGGCAGGCCACGCTGCTTCAGTTGGTCGAGTGGACCCACTTCAACTTTACTATCTAATGAGCCGCGGGATTCCACAGCATGAAGCTGAACGTCTTGTGATTCACGGCTTCCTTGCTCCTGTGGTAAAACAATTACCGATCGAAGGAGTCAAGAAACAGCTGGTTGAGGTAATTGAAAGGAAAGTAAACTAATGGATGTAAAAGAGATTCGTAAACAATTTCCGATTCTCGACCAGGAAGTAAATGGCCATCCACTCGTTTATCTTGATAGTGCCGCAACTTCTCAAAAGCCGGTTTCCGTCATAGAAGCAGTGAACGATTATTATCGTGGATATAACTCGAATGTACACCGCGGGGTCCATACCCTTGGAACGAGAGCGACAGATGGTTATGAAGGGGCCCGTGAAAAGGTCCGTAATTTCATCAACGCTTCCTCTACCCAGGAGGTCATTTTCACCCGTGGGACGACAACCGCGATCAATACCGTCGCTGCCAGCTACGGCAGGGCTAATTTAGGCGAAGGTGATGAAATTGTGATCACTCATATGGAGCATCACAGTAATATCATACCTTGGCAGCAGCTGGCGAAAGAAACAGGGGCAACGTTGAAATACGTTCCTCTGCAGGAAAATGGAACGATTGCAATTGAGGATGTAAGGGAGACCGTCACTCCTCAAACGAAGATCGTTTCCATCATGATGGTTTCAAACGTACTCGGTACGATGAATCCAATCAAGGAAATCACCAGGATCGCTCATGAAAATGGCGCCGTCATGGTGGTGGATGGAGCACAGGCTGCTCCACATATGAAGATTGATGTACAAGATTTGGACTGTGATTTCTTCGCCTTCTCCGGTCACAAGATGGTAGGTCCCACCGGGATCGGGGTATTGTACGGCAAGAAAAAGCATCTGAATAATATGGAGCCTGTGGAATTCGGTGGAGAGATGATCGACTTTGTCGGGCTACAGGAATCCACTTGGAAAGAGCTTCCGTGGAAATTTGAAGGAGGCACTCCGATCATTGCTGGAGCCATCGGCCTTGGAGCCGCCATCGATTTCCTTGAGCAAGTCGGTCTTCATAACATCGAAGAGCATGAGCATAAGCTTGCCGCTTATGCGTTGGATAAGATGAACGAAGTAGAGGGTATGACCATTTTCGGACCAAGTGATCCCGGTCAGCGTGCCGGTCTTGTGACATTCAACATAGATGATGTTCATCCCCATGATGTTGCAACCGTGCTTGATGCAGAAGGGATTGCCGTCCGCGCAGGCCATCACTGTGCACAGCCGCTTATGAAGTGGTTGAACGTATCCGCAACGGCACGTGCCAGCTTCTATCTTTACAACACAGAAGAAGATATTGATAAACTTGTTGCCGGCCTGGTGAAGACAAAGGAGTTTTTCAGCGATGTCTTTTAATAATTTAGATCAGTTATATCGACAAGTCATCATGGATCATTACAAGAATCCACGTAATAAAGGTTCTTTAGAGGATGGGAGTTTTACCATTGATATGAATAATCCTACATGTGGAGACCGCATTCACCTTACGTTAAAGGTTGAAGATGGCGTCGTTCAGGATGCGAAGTTCGACGGGGAAGGTTGTTCGATCTCCATGGCTTCTGCGTCCATGATGACACAGGCGGTCAAAGGAAAAGAGATCGAGAAGGCACTCAAGCTTTCGAAGATCTTCTCTGATATGATGCAGGGCAATGATTATGACGACGATGTGGATTTAGGAGATATAGAAGCATTACAAGGAGTCGCGAAATTTCCGGCCCGTATCAAATGTGCGACACTGGCCTGGAAAGCGATGGAAAAAGGAGTGCAGGAAGAAGAGCAGGAATAAGCTCTTCTCCGACTCTATTTAAGAATGGAGGAATCAACATGGCAAAGAAGATGCCTGAGATCGGAGACTATAAATATGGCTTTAGCGATAAAGACGTATCAATTTTCCGTTCTAAACGTGGTTTGACGCGGGAAATCGTTGAAGAAATCTCCCGTATGAAAGATGAGCCTAAGTGGATGCTTGATTTCCGTTTGAAGTCACTTGAGCATTTTTATAATATGTCTATGCCTCAGTGGGGTGGAGACATGCAGGAACTGAACTTCGATGAGATCACTTACTATGTGAAGCCTTCTGAAAAGTCAGAGCGCAGCTGGGATGAAGTACCTGAAGAAATCAAGCAGACGTTTGATAAATTAGGGATTCCAGAAGCAGAGCAAAAATATCTTGCAGGGGTTTCTGCTCAGTATGAGTCAGAAGTTGTTTATCACAACATGCAATCGGATCTTGAAGATATGGGAATCGTATTCAAAGATACAGACTCCGCCCTTAAAGAAAATGAAGAACTTTTCCGTGAGCACTGGGCAAAGGTAATCCCTCCGACGGATAACAAGTTTGCTGCCCTGAACTCAGCGGTATGGTCCGGTGGATCATTCATCTATGTTCCTAAAGGCGTAAAGGTGGATACTCCACTTCAAGCATACTTCCGTATCAACTCTGAAAACATGGGTCAATTCGAGCGTACGCTGATCATCGTCGATGAAGGCGCAAGCGTTCACTATGTAGAAGGTTGTACAGCACCGGTTTACACAACGAATTCACTTCACTCGGCGGTCGTTGAAATCATCATCAAGAAAGATGCGTACTGCCGTTATACGACGATTCAAAACTGGGCGAACAACGTGTTCAACCTGGTAACGAAGCGTGCCGTATGTGAAGCGAACGCAACGATGGAATGGGTGGATGGAAACATCGGTTCGAAACTGACGATGAAATATCCCGCGGTCATCCTTAAGGGTGAAGGCGCACGTGGTATGACACTATCCATTGCACTTGCAGGTAAAGGCCAGCACCAGGATGCAGGAGCGAAAATGATTCACCTTGCACCTAATACATCTTCTACAATCGTTTCTAAATCCATCTCCAAGCATGGTGGTAAAGTGACGTACCGTGGAATTGTACACTTTGGCCGTAAAGCGGAAGGCGCACGCTCAAACATTGAGTGTGACACGCTGATCATGGATAACCAATCGACTTCCGATACGATCCCTTACAACGAAATTCTGAACGATAACATCTCGTTAGAACACGAAGCGAAGGTTTCAAAAGTATCAGAAGAACAATTATTCTATCTTATGAGCCGTGGTATTTCAGAGGAAGAAGCAACAGAAATGATCGTAATGGGCTTCATCGAGCCATTCACGAAAGAACTTCCAATGGAATACGCAGTCGAAATGAACCGCCTGATCAAGTTCGAAATGGAAGGTTCTATCGGATAATAATCAATCAAACTCCCCTGATGAATCATCAGGGGAGTTTTTTCGTTCCAATAATCCCCCTTTTATTTTCTCGATCAATCCAAACATAAGAATTTCCATTTCCCTTATGATAAAATGGACATGTTCATAATAAAGCAGGTGAATGCGGATGATATACATAGGTGTAACAGGCTGGGGAGATCATGATACTCTCTATGAGAATGTGTCCCCCAGGGACAAACTAAAAGAATACGGAGCTCATTTCCCCATAGTCGAGGTGGACACGACGTTTTATGCTGTCCAGCCTATTCGAAATGGGGAGAAGTGGGTAAAGGAAACACCAGAGGACTTTAAATTCATTGTAAAAGCATACCAGGGGATGACGGGTCATCAGCGTGGCGAGATCCCGTTTGAAACAAGGGAAGGGATGTTCAGAGCATTTAAAGAGTCCCTTACTCCATACACGAATGCAGGGAAACTCGCGATGGTCCTTCTTCAATTCCCCCCATGGTACGATTGTAAAAAAGAGAATGTCGATTATATTCGGTATTGCAGGGAGCAATTGAAAGAACTTCCTGTATCACTTGAATTCCGGCATCAGAGCTGGTTCAGGCCCGAATATCGGGACAAGACCCTGACGTTCATGGGAAAAGAAGGATGGATCCACAGTATTTGCGATGAACCCCAGGCAGGTGAAGGATCTGTGCCGCGGGTGCTGGAAGCGACGCATGAAGAGGCCACTCTCATCCGTTTTCACGGCAGGAATCTCTATGGTTGGAATAAACCGAATGGGGAAGATTGGCGGGAGGTCCGCTATTTGTATCGCTATAATCGTGCTGAGATGGAGGAATGGATTCCCCACCTCCATCACTTGCACGAAAGGTCTAAGGATCTTTATATTCTTTTTAACAATAATTCTGGTGGGGACGCGGCTGATAATGCGAAAGAATTGATTGAATTATTGGGGCTTGAGTATGAAGGTCTTGCCCCGAAGCAGCTGGATTTATTTTAGCCGACAGGAGATGAAAGAAAGATGGAATGGATTGTTCTTCTATCAATCGGGCTTTTGGCAGGTGCAATAGGATCACTGGTCGGTTTAGGCGGTGGCGTCATCATTGTACCCGCCCTGATCTACTTTGGTACATATACAAGCCTGGTAGAAGGGATGAACCCGCAGACCGCTGTGGGTACCTCACTGGTCATCATGATATTCACAGGGTTATCTTCCACCCTTGCATATTTAAAGCATAAAACCGTCGATTATAAAAGCGGATTGATTTTCTTTGCGGGCAGCGGACCCGGTTCTATTCTTGGAGCCTGGGTGAACAAGGGATTGAATATGGAAAGCTTCAATCTTTATTTTGGTATCTTTATGATACTGGTGGCCCTCATTCTGATGATCAGGAATAAATTAAAGCCTATAGAAAAATTCAGGAATGCCTCTTTTCAGAGGGAATTTACCGACCCAAGTGGAGAAACCTTCCGGTATGGATACCCTCCACTACTTGGAGTGATGATCGCCTTCGTTGTTGGATTTACTTCTGGTTTGTTTGGCATTGGCGGAGGCTCTCTCATGGTCCCTGCCATGATTCTGATTTTTCTTTTCCCGCCCCATGTGGCTGTTGCAACATCCATGTTTATGATTTTTCTTTCGGCATTGGTGAGCTCGGGGACACATGTGTTGTTCGGGAATGTCAAATGGCTGTATGCACTTGCCCTCATTCCTGGAGCGTGGATCGGGGCAAAGGTCGGGGCATATATCAATACGAAGCTCGAGTCCAAAGTATTGGTGAGCGTATTGAGGATTATTTTGATTTTAATTGGTATTCGATTGATTTATCAAGGAATGACAGGATAACATTCCTCCAATAGGAGTGAACGATTAATGGGAGAAACCATTCATATTTATCATACAAACGATCTTCACAGTCACCTTGAGAACTGGCCAAGGATCAGGGACTTTTTAAAACAAAGAAAACAGAGGCATATGAATGACGGGGAGTCTGTGTATCTATTTGATATCGGTGATCATGTGGATCGCTGGCATCCGTTGACAGAAGCGACGTTAGGAAAAGGGAACGTTGATTTATTAAATGAAGCCGGGTTCGATGCTGTAACAATCGGGAACAATGAAGGAATCACATTGGATTATGATGATTTAAACACCCTGTATGACGGTGCCAGATTTGATGTGATTGTAGGAAACCTGCTGGATCGTTCTTCAAGGCGTCCAGGTTGGGCGGAGACTCACCGGGTTTATCGGACCGCCAGTGGAGTGAAAGTTGGCGTCATCGGATTGACGGCCTATTTCAAACCTTTTTACGAAGCTCTGGGCTGGAACATTACCTCGCCTTTGGATGAACTGAGGAAGCTGGTTCAGGAGATTCGCCCAAGCGTCGATATGATCATACTCCTTTCCCACTTGGGAATTAGGGATGACGAGATGATCGGGGAACAATTCCCTGACATAGACGTTATCCTGGGGGCCCATACTCATCATGTCTTACCACAGGGGAAAGAGGTGAATGGCACCATGCTTGGTGCTGCAGGGAAGTATGGGCATTATGTCGGTCACATGACGATCGAGGTGAATTCATCCACAAAGCAGGTCATGGAAAAGAAGGCCCGTTTATATGAGCAGGGGGAACTTCCGGAGGTTGTCAGGGAAGCGGAGGAAAGGGAACAATGGTTCCGGGACGGGGAGGAGCTATTAAAGCAGGAAGTGACCAGCCTGACAAAATCCTTCCCGGTTGACTGGTTTTACACGTCGACGCTTCCTGTAGTGCTTTGTGATGCACTAATGGAGTGGTGTGGAGCTGATTGCGGTTTCCTTAATGCAGGTCTTCTCATAGATGGGCTTGACGAAGGAATGGTGACAAAGCAAGATCTTCATCGCATCCTTCCCCACCCGATCAACCCCTGTATGATCCGGATGAAAGGAGCCGAGCTGAAGGAAATCATTAAGCAGACCCTTAATGAGGACTGGCCGCATCTTGAAGTGAAGGGACTTGGTTTTAGGGGGAAAGTGATGGGAAGGTTCGTGTATTCAAATATCCACTTTGAGGACCATGACATCTTCATCGGAAACAATCCGATCGAGCCCGGGAAGATATACAAGCTGGCCCTGCCGGATATGTTTACATTCGGCCACTTCTTTCCGGACCTTCAGAGGCTTGAAAAGAAGTACTTTATGCCGGAATTTTTACGGGATGTCCTCGAATGGAAATTGAAACAGTAAATGACTCACCGTTTCCACACTCATGACATACATATGAGTGAAGGGAGAGATGAGACATGATGAATGTATCTCCGATTACGATTGGGGGACATATCTTTACAGCGATTTCTGTTGCACTTCCGAAAACCAATCTCCTCGTCGTGACGAGTGAAAATGGATATATAATGTGTGGGGCACTGGATGTTGCGCTGCTGAATGAAAAATTAAAGGACAGGGGGATCATCGCGGGAAGGGCGGTTGGTGTGAAAACCATCGATCAGCTTCTCGATGCGCCACTGGAGTCCGTCACCTACGAAGCAGCGAATCTCGGCATCCACACGGGAATGGCCGGAAGGGACGCCCTGTTAAAAATGATATAGAACCTGAGAATGACCAGTGCTCTTTATAGCGGCTGGTCTTTGTTTTATCCCTCTCATTTCCTCTATATTCTTTCATGAATATTTAACCAAATACACCTTGCAAGATCCTTTTAATCCTTTATAATGGAGATACTAGGAAATTTTGTCGAAAAATGAAAGAATTACATAGGAGAATTCTATGAGGCTTATATCAACACGGGCTTTGAAACCCGGCATGGTTCTAGCTACAACGGTATATAATATGAGAGGTCAAGCGTTGATTCATGATAATGTTCCCATTACAGAACGCATGATTTACAGATTGCAGGAGCTTAGTATTCAGTATGTTTATATTGAAGACTCTCTTTCCAGTGGAATTCATGTGAAGGGCACCGTTTCGAGTAAAGTGAGACAAGAGGCGGTTCAGAATATCGAGATGGCCTTCAATCAATTAAGCACATCCAAAGAGAAGCCAAGCCTCCTCATGATTGAAGATAGTGCCACTCAATTGAAGCAGGTGATCGATGTCGTCCTGTCCGAAGTAAAGGCGAATCATGATCTTCTGACGATTTTGACAGATGTGTTTACATACGACTCCTATATTTTTCATCACTCATTTAATGTTACGTTATATACACTTTCCATCGGTCTCGAACTGAAGCTCTCACAGAAGCAGCTGGAGCAGCTCGGTGTTGGGGCGATCCTTCATGATATCGGTAAGATGCTTGTGCCTGAAGAAATCCTATTGAAGCCGGGGAAGCTTACGGAAGACGAATTCTGTGAAATCAAGAAACACTCTGAACATGGCTTTGAAATCTTGAGACAGCTGCATTCGGTGTCCCTGATCATCGCGCACTGTGCCTATCAGCATCATGAGAGGCTCGATGGGTCCGGTTATCCGCGGGGGATCAAGGGTGAGGATATTCATCCGTTCGCAAAGATCATCGCTGTGGCCGATGTTTTTGACGCCATGACCTCAAACCGGGTGTACAGGAAAGCGATGCTTCCCCATCAGGCTTTAGAGGTATTATACGCAGGGTCGGGATCCTTGTTCGATTCACAAGTGATTGAAGCATTCCGGTCATCGGTTGCGATGTATCCGAATGGCATGATCGTGGAACTGAATGATGGAAGGAAAGGGATTGTGACCGATCAAAATAGAGGAGTCACAGACCGTCCTGTCATCCGGATCATCGAGGAAGACGGGGAGGAGTCAGACTCTCCTTACCCACTCGATTTAAGCAAGGAATTAGACAAGATGATTACAGGCTTTGATCCGGATTATGAACCGCAATCTTTTAAGATTAAATAAATTTTTGCGCTAAACCCCTCTTACAATGCATACAAATAGCTTGTAAGGGGGGATTTTTGTGTCTAAGTTCAAAACCTACAAACCCCGAAGAGGAGGTCCGCTGCCTTTTCGTCATGTCATGATCATTACGTTTCTGTTCTTTATGATTTCAACTGGATTCGGATTGTGGATCATTAACAAAGGGTTGAAGCCGACACTGCTTGCGTATGCCGAGACACAGACGAGCAGGATCGGTACCCTAGTGATTAACAAAGCCATCAATAAGAAGATTGCCGATGTTCTGGACATTTCGGATATAACAGAAGAAGTGAAGAACCAAGAAGGCGATATCGTCTCGTTTAAATACAATACACAAACGATCAACAGGGTCCAGGCAGAGATAACAAATCTGGTACAGCAGAATCTCCAGGAAGCAGAAGCGGGAAATATTGAAAATCTTGAATTCCTCACTGAGGTGGAAATTGATCAAGGGAAGTCCAAAACATCAAAGGGCATTACTTATTCCGTTCCTTTGGGGCAGGCAACGAACAACGTATTGCTCGGGAACCTGGGGCCGAAAATCCCGATCCGCTTCCATTCCATCGGTGATGTACGGTCCGATGTGAAAACGACGGTAGAGCAATTCGGGATCAATAATGCGGTTGTGAAGGTATTTGTGGAGCTTGAAGTGAATGTGCAGATCATCATCCCGTTTGCCACGAAAACCGAAACGATCAAGCAGGATATCCTGGTCGCCATGGGCACCGTCCATCTGGATGTACCGCAATTTTATAACAATGGTGGAGGGGGATCGAGTCCTTCCATTGAATTTCCCACAAATTAGTCAGGAAAAAAAGTTGTCAAAAGATTGATAGTTTGTTATATTAATAAAGAAAATTTTATAACACACCACATCATCAGTCCGATGGGGTAGAGGCGCAGGGTTCAAGAGTAATCTGTTCGAGGATGACAACTGAGAAAACAGATAAAAGGGAATCTTTGCCGAAGTAAATATGCTTGTCGAAGGGATATTTGCTGGGGTTGTCTTGAAGAAGGATAACACTGTCATTATAGGGAAATCTCTATAATGGGGAGCTACAGATCGTGATGGAGCACTTACGTTACTAACAAAGGTAATGATAGTTTCTCTATCGTTGCCTTTTTTTATTATCCTCTATCATGCTACGATGGTTCCCCCCTATCAAATAGGAGGAGGACACTATGGAAAACACGATTTACTCATTATTACCACCCCTTTTAGCCATTCTTATGGTTATCCTTACAAGACGGGTTCTGCTTTCATTGGGAGTAGGAATCATTGCGTCTGCCTTTCTGTTGGCAGATTTCTCAATTACGAAAACATTCAGCTTTATGTGGGACGCCTTTAAGGGCATCTTTGTGGCAGATGGCGGACTTAACACCTGGAATGTTTACATCATTTTCTTCTTACTCATTCTTGGTATCATCACGGCATTTGTGAATATCTCCGGCGGGAGCCGCGCATTCGGTGAATGGGCGATGAAACGTGTGAAGACAAGACAGGGTGCACAGCTTTTGGCTGCGGTATTAGGTATCATCATTTTTATTGACGACTATTTTAATGCCCTTGCTGTCGGTCAGGTTTCAAGACCCATCACGGATCGACATAGAATTTCACGTGCAAAGTTAGCTTATATCATCGATTCAACATCTGCTCCAATATGTGTTGTTTCTCCAATCTCGAGCTGGGGAGCTTATATTATCGGAATCATCGGTTCTATTCTTACTGCTCACAGCATCACGGAATACACGGCATTTTCAGCTTTCATACAAATGATCCCGATGAACCTTTACGTGTGGGCGGCAGTCCTGCTTGTTGTCATGGTTGCTTATAAGGGACTTGATTTCGGTAAAATGAAAGAGCATGAAGTACGGGCTCTTGAAACGGGAGATCTTTATGATCCCGGCAAAGAAATTCCCGGTGAATTGAAAAACGATCTTCCGGTCAGTTCAAAAGGATCTGTAGGCGATCTTGTCTGGCCGATCGTGGCTCTTGTCATCGGTACAGTTTCCATGATGCTTTGGACGGGATATCAAGCGGTGGGATCCTTTGACCTGCTGCCGATTTTTGAAAATACGGATGTTACGAAATCGTTATTATACGGTGGATTATTCGGACTTGTGATTGCCCTGATTTTCTTCCTGCGTCAAGTCAGCTTGAAAGGTATTGAAGCGGGTGCAATCGGGACAGCCGTAGTGGAAGGGATCAAGTCGATGCTTCCGGCTGTTTACATTCTGATCTTTGCCTGGACGATCGTTACGCTTATCGACCAATTGCAAACAGGTACCTATCTTGCTGGTTTGGTAGAGCAATCAAATCTGCCGATGCAGGCACTTCCGGTCATTTTATTCCTGGTTGCCGGAATCATGGCTTTCTCAACGGGAACTTCTTGGGGCTCGTTTGGGATTCTCCTGCCGATCGCCGGAGAAATTGCTGCAGCATCAGATGTAACGATCTTACTTCCTGCCATGGCAGCGGTGCTTGCGGGATCTGTATTGGGTGATCACTGTTCACCTATTTCGGATACAACGATCCTTTCCTCTACTGGAGCGGGAAGCAACCATATCGATCACGTGCTTACACAACTTCCATATGCGGTCATCGGTGCGGTTGTTGCAGCAATCGGTTACCTTGTATTAGGATTCACCGGCAGCACCATACTTGGTCTCGCAGTTGTCATCATTTTGATCTTGGCCTTTGCCTTTTTGTTCGGTGAAAAAGCAAAACCTGCAACTGCAGAGTAATAGAAATGAAAACCAGGAGCCATTCGGCTTCTGGTTTTTTTATCTTGGAGACCCATCATACAATCGGCTCCCATTCTCCAAAATCCGACAAAATTCTTATAGTGAAATAGTACTGTGGACATTTGGTTAATTTCTCAATAAAAACACAAAAATAAAGCTTTGACAATTGTCCTGGAACTAGCTATACTGTCTTTAGATTATAAATAATCTGAAAATATAAAAATTTCAAATACCTCAAGGCAGGTAGTTGGAAAGAACTAGGGGGGAACAACATGGAGAATCGTGCACAGTTTGGTACACGGGCAGGATTTATTCTGGCAGCTGTCGGTTCAGCAATCGGACTGGGGAACATTTGGCGTTTTCCGGCAGTGGCGTATGAAAATGGTGGGGGAGCATTCTTCATTCCATATTTATTCGCTCTTCTAACAGCAGGTATTCCATTATTAGTACTTGAATTTACAATTGGTCATAAGTACCGTGGTTCAGCACCGTTATCTTATTTCCGTCTTAATAAGAAAACGGAATGGCTTGGATGGTGGCAGGTATTGATCGCATTCGTCATTTCCACTTATTATGCGGTCATTATCGCATGGGCGATGTCCTACAGCGTATTTTCTTTCAATTTAGGCTGGGGCAAAGATACAGAGTCATTCCTGTTCAGTGATTATTTAAAGCTTTCAGTCGACGCAGGCCAGACGGGCAGCGTGGTCCCGGGAGTATTCATCCCTCTTGTCATCGTATGGGCCGTAACACTGGGCATTCTTTTCAAAGGTGTTAAGAAAGGGATCGAAGTAGCGAATAAAATCTTTATTCCAGCACTTGTTATTTTATTCTTAATTATCGTTGTTCGCGCTTTAACGTTACCAGGAGCGATGGATGGGCTTGATGCATTCTTCAAACCGGACTTCAGTAAAATTGCTGATCCAGGCGTTTGGGTGGCAGCATATGGACAGATTTTCTTCAGTTTATCCATTGCCTTTGCCATCATGATTACCTACTCAAGTTATTTGCCGAAGAAATCGGATATTACGAACAACGCCTTCATCACGGGGTTCAGTAACTCCGGATTCGAACTATTGGCAGGTATCGGTGTATTTGCGGCACTTGGTTTCATGGCACAGTCACAAGGTGTGGCAGTGCAGGATGTTGTAAGCGGCGGCGTTGGACTGGCGTTTGTTGTCTTCCCGCAGATCATCAATGAATTTCCGGCATTCAACGAAGTCTTTGGCTTCTTATTCTTTGCTTCACTTGTACTGGCCGGTCTGTCTTCATTGATTTCCATTTCGGAAACGTATGTGGCAGCCGTTTCTGAGAAGTTCGGGATTTCCCGTAACAAAGCGGTACTATTCGGTGGCGGACTTTCAGCCGTCATTTCCATCCTCTTTGCTACACAGGGTGGATTGTTATTCCTTGATGTTGCGGATTACTTCATCAACCAATTCGGAGTCGCTTTTGTTGGATTAGTGGAAGTAGTCGTGATCGCCTGGTTCCTTCGTAAGCTTGGGGCATTCCAATCCCATGCAAATGGAATCTCGGATATCCAGCTTGGTGCATGGTGGAAAGTATGTTTGGGCGTCATCACACCGATCGTCCTTGGTTGGATGATGTTCGGATTATTCAAAATGAACCTTCTGAAACAATTTGATACCGAAACGGGTAACTACGAAGGTTATTCTGATGGATTCATTCTATATAGCGGATGGTTTGTAGCAGCCTTTGCCATTATCGTAGGCGTGGCGCTCGGGTTTAAACGCTGGAACGCCAAGACGGAAGCTGAAAGCTATAAGGAGGTAAGCTAACATGACTGGTAGCGCGATTACAATGATGATAGTCGGAATGGTCATCATCTGGGGTGGATTAGCAGCTAGTATCATGAACGCTGTATCCAAATCGAAGAAACAAGTATAAAGAAAGAAGCAGACAGTGGAATCCCCATTGTCTGCTTTTTAATGTTTCTTGCTTTTGATCCTGTCCTGGCGTTCCCACATTCTTAGATGAGGATATGGATCAAAGGACCATTCTGTCAGGCCATTATCTTTATACATTCCATAATGCAAATGCGGCGGAAATTTCCCTGACGTTCCTGGAGGTCCATATCCTGAGCTTCCGACACCGCCGATCACCATTCCCGGTTCAACCACTTGTCCGACATGCAGATCTTTGGCAAAACCACTCAAATGGGCAAAATAATGGTACGTATTATTAATGTCTCGGATTCCGATCCTCCAGCCTCCATAACGATTCCAGCCTTTCATCTCGATAATGCCATATGATGTAGCCCTGACTGGAACACCGTAATCAGCGAAGAGGTCCGTCCCTTCATGGATCCGTCTTCCGCCCCATCCCCGGGCATCTCCCCAGGTGTTCCGGTAACTATAGTTAAATCGCAGGGGAAGCGGAAAGGCTTTCTGATTGAGGTGAATCGTTCCGTACTGTTTATATATTTTGGCATTTCCCATAATGATACTGACGGTTTTGTCCCGCTTGTAATAATCCCAGAGGGCAAGCTTGAAGTTATCGTGATCGATGCCGTAACGAAGGATAAAGTCGGTTAATGAGGCAAGTTTATCTTCATCACTTTTCAAGCTGGCTTTCCCGTCATGATCCCCGTCCCGGCCGATTCCATTGAAAAGGGCAATCGTTTCAGGGTTGTCATCCTCGGCGTGGGGGTTCAAAGGTCCGACCCACTTTTCAGGCTCCATATAAATCGAGATGAAAGAGGATGGCTTTTCCCTGTCTTTCCTGGCGAACCTTAAACTGCGTTCGTACTGATCAATGGCAGCCAGGTAGTACCAGGGGATCTGAGTCATAGCCTCGCTCTTCTGGAAGAGTTCCATTCTTTTTGTGTGTATCTGCTCATCTGACAGCTTTTCTGCTGCGAAGCTCTGACAGGGGCTTATCATGAAGAAGAATACAATGCAGAATACCAATCGTTTGTACAAAATCATCCCTCCATTTTTAGGGGCCTATCTGTAGTTTGTATCGTTATCGGGGATTCATAATCATCAATAAATGGTAATAGGGTATCACATGCTTGTTTTCACTTTTTTAGTATGATAAAGTGACAAAAGAAGTATATTGATGATGGCTTTTTTTACATAGGATGAACGAGACAACGTTTCACTCTTTGCCTAAGTCAGAATTATTTAGGATTGGAGATGAGGGGTATGAGTAAGAAAGATGAACACATTCGGAAACCGGATTGGCTTAAGATTAAGCTGAATACGAACGATAATTATATGGGTCTTAAGAAAATGATGCGGGAAAACAATCTTCATACAGTATGTGAAGAGGCCCGTTGTCCTAATATTCATGAGTGCTGGGGAACAAGACGTACGGCTACTTTCATGATTTTAGGTGATATTTGTACCCGTGCGTGCCGTTTCTGTGCCGTTAAAACCGGTCTTCCAACTGAATTAGATCTTAAAGAACCGGAACGCGTTGCGGATTCTGTACAACTTATGAACTTGAAGCACGTCGTCATTACTGCGGTTGCCCGTGATGACCTGAAAGACGGAGGTTCACAGGTCTTTGCTGAAACCGTCCGCGCTATCCGCCGTAAGAGCCCGTTCACATCCATCGAAGTTCTTCCTTCTGATATGGGTGGGGTATTCGACAATATCAAGACATTGATGGATGCTAAACCGGATATCATGAATTACAATGTCGAAACCGTTCGACGTCTGACTCCAAGAGTTCGTGCCCGTGCGACGTACGATCGTACATTGGAATTCCTGCGCCGTGCGAAAGAATTGAATCCTGCCATTCCTACGAAATCGAGCATCATGGTCGGTCTTGGGGAAACGAAGGAAGAGATTCTTGAAACGATGGATGATCTTCGTGCCAATCATGTTGATATCGTGACATTAGGTCAATATTTGCAGCCATCGAAGAAGCACTTGAAGGTTCAAAAGTATTACCATCCAGATGAATTTGCCGAACTTCGTGAAGCGGCAATGGAAAAAGGCTTCAGCCACTGTGAAGCAGGTCCGCTTGTACGTTCTTCCTACCATGCCGACGAGCAGGTGAACGCAGCAGCGAAAGCAAGACAAGCTAAAGGTGAGCAGGAAGTACAGAACGCATAATTTCATATAACAAGAAAAGGACTGACCTGTCGGAGATCTCTATGACAGTCAGTCCTTTTTGCAGCAGATGGAGGTTATACCATCAATCTGTTAGGTCATTACGTTTCTGACGGTCCATATTGATCTTATGGGTATCGTCGTCACGCATTTCGTATTGATCTGATGTCATTTCGCCATTGGCATTCTCACCTGAATCGACGTTTCTTCCTTGTGGGGAATCCTTCAACATCAGGTTGATGGTGTCGTCGATGGCGGTAGAAACATTATCGCTGTCACTATCCATTTTGGCCAGGTTTTCGACATTGCGCATCAAGGCTTTATCATCTGTCACATAGACATGGTACCAGCGCGGGATGACGGACATGGCTGTTTTCTTTACCTGATCGGCTGTTTCGAAGCGTCCTTTTTTATCTTTTTTGTCGGTCACATAAGAAACCAGGACCTCTTCGTCCGTTACGAGGGTAGAGCAATCTTTCACGTCAGGAAGGGCGACACTCATTTTGCTGATGCTGTCGGCTACCTGCTCGCGATTGATACTGTACATATCCTTGGTGGAAATGTTTTGACCACCGGTAGGGCTCTTCTGCTGTCGGACATAACCAAAGTCTTCACCGCGGTGTGCCCCTTTTTTAGTCCAGCTATTTTCGTTATACAGGTCTTCCCTGTCACTTACGTTAATGGTATTCCCATTGTCGTGGAACATTTCCTCATTGGCTGTGTCAATGCCATTACAGGCTGTCCCGATTAGTGTGATGCCGAGAACCGTTGTACCCAAAAGTAATTTATTCAACTTAAACACCCCCTATTCAGTAGGGTGACCATCTCTAATGGTAATTTTTCATAGTAATTAATGGACAATCCGTTATAATTTAAAATAAGGAAACGAAAGTGGGTGGACAGAGGTGATTTGTGTGCAGAACACGTGCTACGAAATCGTCGAGGAATTCAGGGACGGATTCAACGAGGAAGCTTTCAAGGAAAGATATAGCGATATCTTAAGCAAATACGACTATATCCTTGGTGATTGGGGGTACGGACAGCTCAGATTGAAAGGGTTCTTCGATGACCACAATCAAAAGGCTTCTTTCGATACAAAGGTGAGTACTCATAAGGATTACTTATATGAATACTGTAATTTTGGGTGTGCTTATTTTCTCGTGAAGAAAGTCAATAAATAATCGTGAAAAGGAACAAACGACGATGAATCGTTTGTTCCTTTCTTTTACTTATTTTCAGTGTACGGCGGTTCTTCATTCACATCCGGGTCTGCATGAACGGGATGTGATCCGGGTTCCTGACGGGGTATATCCTGATGCAGGGATTTATTCTCGTAGTTGAAGGCACTATAATACCGTTGACCTTCTTCCCAAGGTGTACTCTTGTTTTCGACAGGGGTATGCTTACCTCTGGGAGCACCGTAGGGACCTTCCGGAAGTGTTTCGGGGACGAGGAAATTACGGTATGTTTCTACATTGGAGAAGTCACTGTATTCCTCGTCTTCTTTGTCATAGGATTTCCGGTCTTTGCTCATTTTATCTCCCACCTTTCATACCTTTAGTATGTGAGGGGGAGGTGGAGTTCATTCTTTCAGTGGACCAACTCGATCAGAGAATGATTTCACCTAAGAAATCCCTTAATTCATCCGCTTCTTCCCCTGTTAATTTAAATACACTCTCCACATATCCAGGTTCATCAAGGTCATCTCTTCCCATGATGGCAAATCGACTGCCCTGAAGGTCCAGTACCAATGATTTGCCGTAATAGCGTTCCGTTTGGGTAATGGCCAGGTCGTACCGCTGATTTTCCCCCATGAAACTCACGAATCGCGTTCGTGTATTTTCTGTATCGTCATATAAATAAAAACGTTCAGTCATCACGATGTCCTCCTCTTTTTATGCTTATTTCATCATATCAGACTGAGGCAGTAATTGCAGGATGTACCTGTATGGGTCAGGTGAAATTATGTTAAAATAAAGTGTCAGGTTATTGTTGAAGAAAGAGGTGAGCATCATGTATTTCGTAGACAGGGAAAAGATTGAAGAAATATTGGTCTATATGGATGAGCAGCTAAACATATTCAGCCGTCAAGAACAGTGGGACGCTACTCTGGAAAAGTTGGCGCTTGAAAGGGTGGCCCACGTCATCATTGAATCTATCCTGGACGTAGGGAACAGCATGATTGATGGATTTATCATGAGGGATCCGGGAAGTTATGAGGATATCATCGATATTCTTCTGGATGAAAAAGTGATTACAGACACGATGAGCGAAGATCTCAAACGCCTCGTCGAACAGCGTAAACCACTGGTCCAGGAATATACAACCGTTGAACACGCGCAATTACATACCATCCTGGAAGAAGTGTACCAAACACTGAACCAATTCCCGCAACAGGTCCGAAACTACCTTGAAAATGAACTGGGCCCCGTTTCGGCATTTAAAAACTAAACGTATTTGACAGCGCTTTCCATCACGAGGAGCGCTGTCTTATTTTCTTTAGAGATAACGTACTACAGTAAAACAAATAGAAATATTGGACATACTAACGACACTAAATGGAGGTAGATGATGAAAGAGTATAAAGGGTATTTAATCGATCTGGATGGAACGATGTATAAAGGAAAGGAGAAGATTGAAGAAGCGGGGGATTTCGTGAAAAGGCTGCAGGATAAGGGCCTGCCTTATCTGTTCGTGACGAATAACTCTTCAAGAAGACCGGGACAGGTAGCGGAAAAATTGCGTTCTTTTGATATACCCGCAACAAAGGAACAGGTATTTACGACATCCATGGCGACGGCACAGTATATGGCGAAGGAAAAGCCTGAAGGAACGGCCTATGTCATCGGCGAAGAAGGAATACGCTCAGCACTTGAAGAGAACGGCATTACACTGCAGGATGATAAACCGGATTTCGTGGTAGTGGGAATCGACCGGGAGATTAATTACGAGAAATTAGCCCTTGCTTGCCTGGGCGTGAGAAACGGGGCAACGTTCATTTCAACGAATGGAGATATCGCGATTCCGACTGAAAGGGGATTGCTTCCGGGAAATGGATCCCTGACATCTGTCGTGACTGTCTCCACCCAGACCGAACCGATCTTTATCGGAAAGCCTGAGTCCATTATCATGGAACAGGCATTGTCAGTGTTGGGAGTCCCGAAGGAAGATACGCTGATGGTGGGGGATAACTATGATACAGATATTCTGGCGGGAATAAATGCCGGACTCGATACGCTGCTTGTGCATACAGGAGTCACAACAAAAGAGGCATTGAGTCAAAAGCATATTCAGCCTACCTTTACTATTGGAACATTGGATCAATGGGATATATAATAAGTGAAAAAAAGTGGAGGCTGACTGCCGCCTCCACTTTTTTCATGACCCTGCTGAGTACTCAAATAAAGAAAAATGTCTTTAATTAGTAACAAATTCATAATAGACAACACACGTTTGTATAAGTAAAATAGAACTAGTGTGAAAAGAAGTAAACAAAATACTATTTATACTAAGGGGGACTTTTGAGATGGCCCTTTTGGTAACCATATCTATGCCTCTATAGATATGGTGTATGAATAAGGAGTAGGTATGTACATTATACTACTAATGAATTATGTGGTTTTTCCTCTAACTAACGATACTTTTTCCATGACGCATATTTGAGTACCCAGAAGGTTCATGAAGACAGAAAGTGAAAGTTTTTTAAAAAATTTTCGAAATCAAGTGTAAAGGTATTCAACTAGGGTAAACATCAAAGGTAGTAGGGGACTATTAGCATTGATACCTTTTCAATTTCTAACTATTCTTTACGAATGCACAACAACTTTAAGAATGAAAGTCACTGTTTCTTAGCTTGATTTTCGAAACAATCCACGTCATTTCTAAAGAATTTTTAAAAGGGTAGTGAGGTAATGAGTATTACAGTTACAGGACTTGTCGGAAAGAAAATAAGGCAACATAGAAGAGCAAAAGAAATCACCATACAACAATTAAGTCACAAATGTGGATTAACGGTTAATTATATTTCGTTGATTGAAAAGGGAGAGGCGAATCCCTCCCTGAACAAGCTGTTTGCGATTGTATGCTCCTTGGAGATCCAGTGGGAAGACATCATGCCGAATTGTGAAGAGCACCAAGACATCTACAATCACACGATTCTTTAATGAACTAATTTTCTCTTTTTAATTTCTTGTTCGATCAGAATGATGAATTCATTACTGAGTTTTAACTGTTTTGCTTTTTGATAGGCATCTATAAGGGCTTTGTCACTCAGGAGTTTAATAAGATCTCACCTCGGTCAATTTCAAAATGTGTGATACTGTAGACTCCATAAGAGTGAAAGCCTTTTTTGTGATGTATGTATTTTAGTTACGCCCCGGTTACAATTATAATAAATATAATTACAACTATATTTGTAATTATATAAAACTATTCGTTGATGTGCAAACATTAAGTTAGTTAAATGGTTCTAATTGTTTACACTGTATAATCTTTTAGGGTAGATGGTATCCATTACCTTGTACACTTCTTCCACCACTAAAAATCAGACGACCCTGTCGTCTGATTTGAAATACTTATTCACCCTCATTCTGCGCATTTCGCCCGGTGTGCCAATCGGCTTGAAGCGGCAGCTGCAATGGCGCCTACAATGTCATCCAGGAAAGTATGGCACATACCCGATGATTTATCATTCAATCTTTCCAGGATTCCCGGTTTTTGTTTATCGATATATCCGTAGTTCGTGAATCCGATCGAACCGTACACATTCACTATGGAAAAGGCCAGGATTTCATCCACACCGTATAATCCCTCATCTACTTCAACAATCGCCTGCAATGGTTCCGCAAGCATCTTTTTCTCAGCTAATATATCAAGTTGAATGCCTGTAAGTATGGCGTTCTGTACTTCACGCTTCGTCAGTACACGTTCAACGTTATAGACACATTCCTTCAATTCAAGATCAGGATGATACTTCTGTTGAAGGTACATGACTAATTGAGCGATGTCTTCAATTTCCACTCCTCTTTCATGCAGCCATTTACGTGCCGTTCTCTCTAATAAATCCATTGACTCTTTATCCTTCATCTTATTCACCTTTTTCCTTGAAAGATTATAAAACCCCTATTTCGATTAGACGAAGCCTTGTTTTACTCATATGATTCCCAATTGAAAAATAGACATAATAATAGCTTCTGTTCTCATTCTTGCCCATCCCTGGATTTAGATATTCATTCTGCGTCGAAATGATGGTCCCGGATAGCGCAGTCAGCACTTGAATGATGAAAAAGAACGGTCATTAAAGATAGGAGAGGTCGGTATGTCTCAAGAGATTCTAATGAACCATTTTGGGTTGCATCCTGAGCGGGCATTCTTCGATGGAATGATGGATCGATATATGGTCGGGGGATTAGTATATAGTATTGTGGGTGTATCGAATATGGAACAGGAAACCCTGGTGGAACTCTATAAATTAGCAGAACACCTGAAGAGCACAGGGGACCGGCATGTGTCGACTTTTGTCCAGAGCAATGAGGGGAAATTTCTCGTGGTGGAGAAGGATAAGGATTATGTCGTCCTGCGAAATGAGGGCATAGAGTCCCCGCCTTATCATAAGCTCGGCCGAAAGCTAAGCAAATTCCATTTCAGGGGACGGACCTTCGAAGAGAAAGTGGAAAAAATAAATCGCATGGGACAGTGGAAAAGTCTGTGGGAAAAGAGAATGGCTCAACTGGAAAAAGCCTATTATCAGGTCATTCAGGACCAGCCCGCTGACGAGTTTGAACGCCGGTTTGTCGAGAGTTATCCTTATTATAGTGCGCTTTCTGAAAATGCCATTCAATACCTGGTCGATACGGAGCTTGATGAAGACCCGAAGGCAGAGGACGCGGGCACGATCTGTCATGAACGCTTTCTCGAGTCCACATGGGGGACCGAAATGTGCATACATTTTCCGTTTCAATGGGTATTCGACCACTGCAGCCGGGACATAGCCGAGTGGGTGAGGGAACGATACTTCATGAGGAGCCAAACGTTTCATCCTGAGCTTCAGGAATTCATGAAAGAGTATGAGTCGGTTACACCCCTTTCTCCATTTTCATGGAGGTTGTTGTATTCCCGGCTATTGTTTCCCCTGCATTATTTCGAATGCATCGAGGAGTATTACATTTCACAATCAGAACAGAAGAAAAAGACAGTCGAGGAGAAACTGGAGCGCTATTTGAAAAATTCCCATCAATACGAAGCGTTTCTGGCAGACTTTTACCATATGTCCGAGGTGCCGGTGAAAAAGTGGGGCATTCCCCAGATAGCGTGGTTATAATCCAATCGCCAAGATGGGATGGACCTTCCCTTTTATGCTAAACTGAAGAAAAGAAAAGTGAAGGCAGGGTATGTATATGAAACCATTCATCTATATTACGAGGAAACTTCCTGAGGCCGTGGTCGCCCCATTAAAAAATGAGTTCGACGTGGAAATGTGGGAACGGGAGGATGCCCCGGTACCGAGGGATATCCTCCTTGAGAAGGCAGAGAAAGCATCTGCTTTACTCACCATGCTATCGGACAAGGTTAATCGGGAACTCTTACAGAATGCTTCCCATTTAAAAGTGGTGTCAAATCTTGCGGTTGGCTTTGATAATATCGATCTGGAAGCGGCAAAAGAAAAGGGTGTCACCATTACCAATACGCCCGATGTACTGACCGAAACGACGGCGGATTTAACTTTCGCCCTTTTGATGGCAACCGCACGACGTATCGTAGAAGCCGACCGGTATATTAAAGATGGGAAGTGGAAAAGCTGGTCACCCCTCCTCCTTGCCGGAATGGATATTCATCATAAAACGATGGGGATCGTCGGAATGGGAAGTATCGGTGAAGCGGTGGCGAGAAGGGCGAAGGGTTTTAATATGGAAGTACTGTACCATAACCGTTCCCGTAAATCCGAAGCGGAAGAATCACTTGAAGTCCGGTATGTGCCATTTGATGATCTTCTTTCCCAATCGGATTTCGTGGTTGTCCTTGCGCCTTTAAACACGGAAACAAAAGGGATGTTCCAGGAAAATCAATTCAGTAAAATGAAAAAAACAGCGATCTTTATCAATGCAGCACGGGGAGCCATCGTTAATGAATCAGCTCTTGAACAAGCGTTGAAGAGGGGGGAGATTGCGGGAGCGGGAATGGATGTATTCGAAGCAGAACCTATAAGTGAGGATCATCCTCTTCTACAGTTCGATCAAGTCGTCGCGATCCCTCATATCGGAAGCTCCTCAAAGGACACCCGTTATGACATGATGACCCTGTGTGTGGAGAACATACTGGCCGTTCTTAAAGGAGACAACCCAAAAACAGCAGTGAAGTAAAAGAAAAAAATCCTGAATCCAATAAAGGATTCAGGATTTCGAGGTTATAGCTCAATTAGAATACTTGCTCTACTTCGACGATACCAGGAACTTCTTCCACCAAAGCGCGTTCGATTCCTGCTTTTAATGTGATCGTTGAACTTGGGCAGCTTCCGCAAGCACCCAGAAGGCGCAATTTTACAATGCCATCTTCAACGTCTACAAGTTCACAATCTCCACCATCGCGAAGTAGGAACGGACGTAATTTATCTAATACTTCCTGAACGGGTGCAATCATTTCGTTTTCAGCCATAATTATCTACTCCTTTCCTTACTATCTATTATAATGACATATTCGCAAAAAATCTATCAACCTGCAAAGGATTGGGCATTTCTTTTTCAAGAAATGTTTCCCATTCCGTTTCCATAAAGAAAATGGTTCCAACCTTCCTGCTTTTTTTGTAAAATAAACAAAAGAGGGGAACAAGGGGGAGGATCATATGGAACGTAAGCCGGTTGAACTTTACGTGTACGGGGCAGAAATACTTTGTCCAAGCTGCGTGAACTTACCATCATCGAAAGAAACGTACGAGTGGCTCGAGGCTGCAGTGAGCAGGAAATATCCAAATCAGCCATTTGTCATTAAATATGTGGATATCCACAATCCGCCGGAAGAAGAATCGGTGAAACAGTTTGCCTCAAGGGTAGTGGAAGAAGATATGTTCTATCCCATTGTCTTATTGGAAGGCAAGATTGTCGGAGAAGGAAATCCCCGTCTGAAGACGATCTACTCAGAACTTGAGAAGTATGGATATAAGGCGGTTTGATCAAACTTTTTGAGAAAGGCTTTCTATAGAGGAAGCCTTTTTTTGATGGGATATTGCACATAAAAAAGAACCGCCAACCGGCGGTTCTTTCTACATCAACCATTATGATATTTATACATCCACAATACACCGGATTTCAACAAACGGGCGACCCGGCCCGTGATGGAGCGCTCGTTTACCAGTCCGAAACCATGTTTCTTTCCGAGTGAACCAAGGATCCCCTTTAGCTTGATCTTAGGCAGTTCTGCGGGAAGCTCTTCATTATTCCAACGCTTCAGCAAGATGGTGACGATTTGTTCTGCCTGCCCTTCAGCAAGTTGTGCACTAGGAGCTTGAGGAAGGCTTGCGCAGTCACCGACCACATACACGTTTTCATCCTGTGGCAGGTTATGATACTTTGTCAGGATGACGCGACCGCTTGCATCCTTTTCCACGTCCATATCCCGAACGACCTTGCTCGGTTGAATCCCGGCCGTCCACACGATGGCATCACAGAAGATCTGTTCTTCGTGGTTATGCAGTGTATTCGGCTCCACTCTTGTAATATTGGAATTGTTCACGATTTCTACGCCATTTTCGTCAAACCAGCCGTGAACGTAAGAGCTCAGACGTTCAGGGAAGGCATTGAGGATACGCGGTCCACGGTCGAATAGCTTGATCTTCAGATCAGAACGGCTTTCCCGAAGCTCACTGGCAAGTTCAATCCCGCTTAAGCCCGCACCGACGATTCCGACGATCGAACCTGCAGGAAGATTACACAGCGTTTGATACGTCTTACGTGACCTTTCAATCGTTTGAATCGAGAAGGTATGTTCATCTGCACCCGGTACATTATGATATTTATCCTCACACCCAAGCCCGATGACAAGGTCGTCATAAGGAACGGGATCCTGATCTTTCATACGGACGAGTTTATTCTCCATGTCCACGCCTGAGATATCTCCGTATACATAGGATAACCGGGCATGTTCCGGGAATGATACGCGTACATGCTGATCTGAAATCGTACCGGCAGCAAGCGCATAGTATTCTGTCTTCAGACAGTGATAAGGATTTCTGTCAATCAGGGTAATCGATACATCTTCAGGTAATTGGTTGGGTAATAAGCGAAGAAGGACGCGCATGTTCCCATATCCTCCGCCAAGCAGCACTAATTGTTTCATGGAAATTTCCCCTTTTTGCACTCTACATTATTGTTGAAATAGTGTGTTTGTATATGATTTATATCCCGTTATGGATCGGGACAGAATTAAAGGACAGTCACGCCGAAACGGGTCCTGGCAAAGTAAGCATTTTCAATATGAAGCCTAATTCGAGTAATTTCTACATAAATAAACCTATTAACATTAAAAGTATATCGAAATAAAGGTGTTTTCACAACAGAAATAAGCGAAAATGTTCACAATCTGTTATACCATTACATGGAATGCAAATCATTGACGATATTGATAAAAAAAGGTAGCATAACAAAGAGTAGTGAGGTGATGGAATTGAAACCTATTATTGAATTTTGTATAAGCAATCTTGCTAGCGGTGCGCAAAAGGCGCTTGAGATATTAGAAAGAGACCCGAACCTTGATGTCATTGAGTACGGATGCCTGGGATACTGCGGAAAATGCGCCCAAGCGTTTTATGCTCTCGTCAATGGGGAGGTCGTAACAGGCGACACGCCTGAAGAACTGGTGGATCATATCTATCAATTCCTTGAAGATAACCCGATGTTCTAAACAAAAGCCGGCCCTGACCGGCTTATTTTTTTTGTAAAAATACATGTAAAAAACCAGTGGGGATCACTGGTTTTTTACATTGACTTCATTTCTTTATGCATTTCCCGGATTTCATACCAGCGCTCCCTGGCCATTTCGATGATTTTTGGTTCGGTGGAGAGGTGCTGTTTACTGATGACTTTAGAAAGGTAGGCTACGGCTTCGTCGATCTTATCCTGCCTTCTCAGTAATTCAGCGATGATATACAAGAGCTTTGTTTCAGACATCAAAGAACCGGATGCACCATCCGTTAAATAGGCATCGATATATTCATGTGCAGCCAGATTAATGAAGCGTCTTTCCTGTTCTTTATCAGCCATCTTTCGATAAAGCCAGGCTGTGCGAAGGTATAACCCTGCTATGGTTACTTTTTTCTCCTTCTTGATTAAAGCACAGTAGGCAGCCAGTTTATACGTATTGATTGCATCTTCATATGACCTGACTTTCCCATAATCCTGAGGCTGCCAGTGAAGACTGATTTTCTTTTCAAGCTCTGCTTTAAGAACAGGAGGTATGTATACGGTGAAATCATCCGTATAAGAAAAACCGCACTGCGGACAGACGGATACGTTATAGAGCAAAGGGTTCACTTCATCTGACTCATACAGGGGGCAAAAATCACTGTCATACCCGCTGAGCTTCACAAACCGGGATCTGATCCTAATCGTACTGTATGAGTGTTTACACGATAGACACTGGGTCTTCTTATCATAAAATGGCGTCACAACCGTCATGAATCTCACCTCATAATCGGGACTATTTACCTCATTATACCTTGATGAAGGTAAAGGTAACCAGTATTTTTTATCCATGGTGAGTAAAAAGTTGTGTTTAATGAGAATATTCATATAATTACTCTTCCAATCATTCACCAAAGCCCCATCGGTTGAGTAGTAAAATAGAAAGGAGTATACTAAGTAGTAAGAAATGAAAAGCTTGGGGGTGTAATGAATGAGTGAAGTTGTCATTCTAACAGAAGCTGCTGCCCTTCAGATTAAAGATATGATGAAGGAACATGAAGAAACAGATGCCATGTTACGAGTAGCGGTAAAAGGGGGAGGCTGCAGCGGCCTTTCTTACGGTATGGGATTTGAACATGATCTACAGGATGGAGATACAACGACAGAGCAGCATGGAATCAAGCTTGTCGTAGCAAAAAATGATGCTGCCATCCTGAACGGGACGAAAATAGACTACAAGCAGTCCATGATGGGCGGCGGATTCACCATCGACAATCCGAACGCCATCGCATCATGCGGATGTGGATCATCATTCGTGACGGCGACGAATAAAGGAACGCCGGAGAACTGCTAAATGCAAAAAGGGACGGACCTCACAATTTGAGGTCCGTCCCTTTTTCGCTCTTAATGAATATGTTTCAGCGCTTCTTCCACTGGTGTGTCACCGCTTAGGATTTCGAATACTTTGTGGTTCGTTTCTTCTATTGTTAAAGAGTCTACAAGCACTTTTGCCACATCTGCACGGGAAATCTCACGGCTTTTATCCGTGATGCTTGTAGCGGCTTCAATCTTCCCTGTTGCATCATCGAATGAAAGGGATCCCGGGCGGACGATGGTGTAATTTAAGCCGCTTTCTTTCAAGTGGGCATCGGCTGCACCCTTAGCTTTTAAGTAGAATTGCAATTCATCCGGACCGCTTGAAGGGTTATCTGCACCCATTGAGCTAAGCATCACAAAACGCTCAATGCCCATCTTCTTCGCATAATCGACTGCTTTCTTAGCACCCTCCTGGTCGATGGCTAATGTCTTATCGTCTCCAGTCGAACCACCACTGCCAGCTGCAAAAATGACGGCATTCACATTTTCAAGGGCATACGAGAAATCCTGCTCAAGGTCGGCAACGATCGGTCTTGCGCCCAAATCTTCCATTTCCTTCGCCTGTTCAGTTTTTCGGATCATGGCTCTCACGAAATGCTGACTGCTGTTTGAAAGCTCTTTCACTATATGGCGGCCTGTGTTGCCGTTTGCTCCGATAACTAACACATTCATTTTACACATCATCCTTTATCTGAATTTTTTTGTCCTACTATTGGTCTACCCATTCATGATGAAAATAAACAAGGGAGTGGGCGTGAATAGGTGAAGAGCACAATGGTTGGAAGGAAGTTGTGATCACGAATTGTTACTCTTTCATAAACGAAAAAAAGCCCAGGATACGATATCCTGAGCCCTTGAATGGTATTAATCCGTAAACATGGACGTACTGTGCATCGGCTGCACCCTTGCTTTTGGATCCATATACGCTTTGGCATTGTTGACGGCTGTCGGGGCCTCGCCGAATCCACTTGCAATGAGTTTGACTTTCCCATCATACGTACTGATATCACCTGCTGCATAAATGCCCGGGATATTCGTTTCCATTCTGGAATTGACCACGATTGAATTCTTTTCGATTTCAAGACCCCAATCTTTGATCGGACCGAGGGAGGAGACAAATCCGAAATTGACAATTATTTCATCAAGGTCGATAATCTCCTTTTCATCGCCTTTTGTTTCCTCCAGTACGAGCTGATTGATCTTCTCTTCATCGACGACCAACTCAGATGGTACGTATGGTGTTTTCAATTCGACCGTGGAGTTGTGTAAATTCTCCACGCTGTGCTCATGAGCCCTGAATTTATCACGTCTATGTACGAGATACACTTTTTCTACGACCGGCTCAAGCATAAGCGCCCAGTCAACAGCAGAGTCCCCGCCGCCGCAGATGACCACTTTCTTCCCTCTGAAATGCTCAAGGTTATCGACAAAGTAATGAAGGTTTTTTCCTTCAAATTCAGACGCATGCTCGAGTTCCAGGCGGCGTGGCTGGAAGGCGCCGTTTCCTGCCGTGATGATGATCGTTCTGGAAAAATGGACTTCTTTATCGGTGGTGAGCTTGAACATGCCGTCAGCCTGTTTTTCTACCCCTTCCACGGCCTGCTCCAGACAGATCGTCGTTTCGAATTTCGCCATTTGCTCTTTTAGATTATTGACGAGGTCCTGGGCCTTCACTTTCGGAAACCCGGCAACGTCATATATGTATTTCTCAGGATAAAGAGTCGCAAGCTGCCCCCCGAGTTGTGGTAAACTTTCGATGATCTTGACTGATGCTTTTCTCATGCCGCCATAGAACGCTGTAAACAGCCCAGTTGGACCGCCGCCTATGATCGTAATATCATACACTTTTTGATCTTCCTTCAACTTGATCCCTCCAACCATATAGGTATGCTTCTTTTACCTTTATTCTATCACACAGCTTTTGATTATTCACAATGATAGAAGGTGTAAGTTCAGATAAATCAGACTTATCTATGAAAGAGACTACGACTTTTGATTGATTCAACGGGCATTTTTTAAATATTCTTAAGAATTTAATTTCCTATATATATCTTGAAAATGCGAGGCAAAAAGAATATTATGTAATGTAGACATATTGTTAAGAATTTATGACAATTTTCGCATAACTATGGAATAGTTCGTGAAATATGTCACATACTTTGTTCTCATATTTTTATACACTATTTCCTTTTTCAATAAGGAAAGAAACATCGCGTTTGATTTGTTTTAGCTTCCTTTTTATAGGGAAAAAGATAATAGTATCAGATTGAACGGGATAAAAACGCATAATGTGGAGGACTCTAAGAGTATCCAAAGCAAATTTATCAAAAAAGGTGGATGTGATTCAGTTGAGAAAGCCAAGAATCGTTGTATTAGGTGCAGGTTACGGTGGATTAATGACGGTAACCCGTCTTCAGAAGCAACTCGGAACAAATGAAGCAGAAATTATTTTAATTAATAAGAACGATTATCACTATGAAACCACTTGGTTACACGAAGCTTCCGCAGGTACACTTCATCACGACCGTGTGCGCTACGACGTGAAAGATGTTGTCAACACGAGCAAAGTGAACTTCCTGCAAGCCACTGTTGAAGACATCAAAGTGGAAGAGAAGAAAGTCATCACGGGTGAAGGCGAAGTAGAATTCGATTACCTGGTAGTGGCTCTTGGTGCAGAATCCGAGACATTCGGAATTCCAGGCCTTCATGAGCATGCATTCATGATTTCAAACATCAACTCTGCCCGTCAAATCCGTGAGCACATTGAATTGCAATTTGCTACGTATAAGAACGAGGGAGAATTGAACGATGAACGCTTGACCATCGTTGTAGGTGGAGCAGGATTCACTGGTATCGAATTCCTTGGAGAACTGGGTAACCGTGTTCCTGAGCTTTGCCATGAATATGATATCGACCGTAAGAAAGTGCGCATCGTATGTGTGGAAGCTGCACCGATGATCCTTCCTGGATTCGATCCGGAGCTTGTGAAATACGCACGTGCCAAGCTTGAGAAAAAAGGCGTGGAATTCCATATCGGAACTCCTCTGAAAGAAGCAAAAGCAGACAGCGTACTCATCGCCAAAGGTGAAGATGAAGTCGAAGAAATCCAAGCTGGTACGATTGTATGGGCTGCAGGTGTTCGCGGTAATGCCGTCATCGAAAGAGCTGGAATCGAAAACATGCGTGCCCGCGTGAAAATCAACCGTGATCTTCGCGCACCTGGACACGGCAATATCTTCATCATCGGTGACTGTTCATTGATGATCAATGAAGAAACAGAACGTCCATACCCACCGACTGCACAGATCGCTATGCAGCAAGGGGAAGTATGTGCCCGTAACATCGCTTCTTTACTGCACGGTAAAGAGGATCTGGAATTATTCACTCCGGACATCAAAGGGACAGTATGTTCACTTGGTGAAGATGATGCAATTGGTGTCGTATACGGCAAGAAAATCACTGGTACTAAAGCTTCCTTCATGAAGAAGGTAGTTGATAACCGTGCTCTATACATGGTTGGTGGACCATCACTAGTGTTCAAAAAAGGTAAATTCAAGTTCTTTTAAGCCTTAAAGGATTGAATGAAAGCAGAGTGGATTCCACTCTGCTTTTTATTATGAAGGAATGTAGATGGAGGTGCTTACAATGAAAAGGGGTAAAGTGTGGCTGGCCGTTGCAGGTCTGGTCATGGATGAGGATGGGAAATGGCTCGTGGTTAAAAAGAAATACAGCGGATTGAAAGGGATGTGGTCCCTGCCTGCAGGATTTGTCAACGCCGGGGAAACCGTCGATGAAGCAGTCATAAGAGAAGTGAAGGAAGAAACGGGGTTACATACAACCATCAAAGGGATCATCGGCGTAAGGTCGGGAGTCATCCAGAACGATATCAGCGACAATATGATGATCTTTCTGCTCAAGAATGAGGGAATTTCTTCTATTAAAAAAGAGGAAGCTGAGTTGTGGGATGTCCAGTGGAAATCGCCTCAAGATCTTCTGGCAGATGAGAAGACATCCGTGATGGTGCATGAGATGATCAAACGAGTGGGTTCCAGGCAGAAGTTGAATATGATCGAAGGCATCAATCCAGGTGACCAATTCGCCTACACAAACTACCATTTATTTTTATAAAATTCTGTAAATTTTAAGAAAAAAAGAGATAATGAAAGAAAAACATAAATGTATTCGCTTTCTTAAAGGTACATCCCCTTTAATGTCCCTTTTCTTTATTTCGGATAGATGATATATTATCAGAAAATTAAGAAATTAAAGAAAAGGGAGAGGGAAAAATGAGAGCTACTGCGAATGCTAAAACGAAATACTGTCTTTATTGTTCAGGAAAAGGGTACTTTCAGTTAGTATTGGGTGGTTCTGAAACGTGTCCGTGCTGCGGAGGCAGCGGGAAACAGAAATAACCCCTAAAGGATAAACGATGAAAGCAGACCTGACGAAGGTGGGTACTCCCTTGTGGAGTATGGAAACCGGCGTTGGGTCTGTTTTTTCATGTCTCGATGATAAATAAGTTTATTTTGTGAATAAGTGACAAATCTTACCCTGAAAATATTGACGCTTACATTTCACTCGAGGTACACTATTCTTTAGTGTTATGGAGGTGTAATTTGAAATGCCTATACATGTAATGATTATATCGATGCTTCTATTTTTTGTTCTATTTTTCGGAATAGGATTTTTGTTAAATATGTTATTGCGTATGACGTGGATTATGGCCATCATTTATCCGATTGTCGTTATTTTTATCGTGGACGAAGTTCGTTTTATAGATTACTTCCGAAATGCAGGGGAGTCTTTTTCGGAACTTGGGACAAGACTCAGCCACTTGGCTGTAGCCGATCTAGTGATTCTTGGAAGCGGCCTCGCAGGTGCCATCCTGTCAGGCATCGTTATGAGAATCCTAAGAGCAAAAGGATATAGAATGTTCTAACCACATCCGTTTAACCGGGAACCTAAATCCCAAGGTTGAACGGATTTTTTATTTTGGACGAAAGCAAGTGCCTGGAGCGGAAAGGAACGGTCTCTGTTTCCAGGCACTTGCTCATAAATATTAATTCTCTAAGAAAATATTTTAGAAAATGGAACATACTAGTTGAAGTATAGAATAGCCTGGTTTAAAGCAGTTTTTCCCTAAAAGGAAAACTAAAATGATTTCCAAATATTACAACTATTCGATTTTTTTATCAATTTATGCATATATCTCCTCCCCAACGGGAAGTATGTAGGGTGGGAGGAGTGAATACATGAATCTGTTTAAAAGTTGGACAAAGAGATTCGTTATGATCAGTTTATTTATCCTTGCACTCGGTACGACCTTTCAATCGGTGTCGGGGGTAGAGGCGCAAACCTTTAAAACCTGGATGATGGACAAGGGTGACAGTGATCAGATGAGTCTCCAAGACAAAGAGCATAAGACAAATCCACTGCATTTGTCATTCAAGTTTCTTAAAAGTTTTACAGGCTATGAGACAAAAGTGTCAGCAAGTGCATCTGCCAAGCCTGCCACATTGGAAGAATCCATTGATTGGGATCAATATACGAAACATAAGGTTGTAGCAACGGGCTATACGGCCGGCGTTGAATCGACGGGGAAGGACCCGGGTCATCCCCTTTACGGCATTACATATTCAGGAGTGAAAGTGAAGCGCGATCTGTATTCTACGATAGCAGCGGATATTTCCATCTATCCAATCGGAACCATCCTGTTTATCCCTCACTATGGTTATGGGGTCGTAGCTGATACAGGGAGCGCGATCACAGGAAATAAATTGGACCTCTATTATGAAACGGTGGACGACGTTTATAATGAATGGGGTAAACAAACACTGGAAGTCTATGTGGTCCAGATGGGTACAGGTGAGTTATCCGAACAGGACTTGACCGATCTGAATGAAAACAAATCCATGCAGGTTTTCAGGCAGCAGATTTTATCACCAGAAAAAGAATAGAGACGGGCACGCAGTCGAACTGCGTGCTTTATTAATGTGAAGGCCTTGGACTCAGATAAGAACAAAGGTGCAATCAGTTTAACACCAGTGTAAATAGGGGAAAAAGAAAGTGAGATTCGAAACCAAAAGGAGTGGAAGATATGAACAAAAGTCAATTCGACAAAATGAAGAACGGAGAAGGATTCATCGCGGCGCTTGATCAAAGCGGCGGCAGTACACCGAAGGCATTGGCAGGGTACGGAGTCCTTGAAGATTCTTATTCCAATGAAGACGAAATGTTTGATAAGGTCCATGAAATGCGGACGAGGATCATCACTTCCCCATCCTTCAGCCACGAGAGGATCCTCGGGGTCATTCTTTTTGAACAAACGATGGACCGGGAAATCGAAGGCAAATATACAGCGGACTACCTTGCAGACAAAGGCATCGTCCCTTTCCTGAAAGTGGATAAAGGACTGGTGGAAGAGAAGAATGGTGTCCAGCTCATGAAACCGATCCCTGACTTGGAAGAGACTCTGCGCCGTGCCACTGAACGGAAGATTTTCGGCACGAAAATGCGCTCAGTTATCTACGAACCGAACACGAGCGGCATCAAAGAAGTAGTCGATCAGCAGTTCGACATTGGAAAACGCATCATCGCTGCTGGTTTGGTTCCGATCATCGAACCTGAAGTCAATATCCACAGTGAACAAAAGAAAAAATCTGAAGACATTCTATGCGATGAAATCCTGAAGCATTTGAATGAACTAGCTGAAGATGAAAACGTCATGCTGAAGCTCTCGATCCCTACGAAAGCGAATGCGTATAAAAAATTGGTTGAGCATCCACGTGTCGTGCGGGTCGTCGCACTTTCAGGAGGCTATTCCCGTGATCAAGCTAACGAGAAGCTGAAAGAAAATGACGGAGTGATTGCAAGCTTCTCCCGGGCATTGGCAGCCGACCTGAGTGCCGATCAAACCGATGAAGAGTTTGATGCTGCGTTGAAGAAGGCTGTTGATTCGATTTATGAGGCGTCCGTTCATAAGAACTGATGGATTAAGAAAAAAGAACATGCCTGCTCGCATATAAGTGAGCAGGCATGTTCTTTTACGTTTCATGATATAAATCGGGATGAAGCAACCGGGCAAGCTTCACGGCCCCTTTTAACAGAAGGGGGGATGGCCTGCAATAGAGTGCTTCTTCCAGGACGAAAATCCGGTCTCCCTGTACAGCGTCGAGTGTATTCCACTCAGGGCGGTTCTTTACGAGTTCAGGCTTGACCCTGCTTTGCCTGACACCGACCCATGCCAGGCAGATATAATCCGGATCGCGCTTCAATACGTCCTCCCAATCGGTTTGAACACTTGCCAGGTCCACATCGTCAAAAAGGTTTCGTGCACCGACCATTGTGCTTAACTCGGTCAGCCAGTTGACCCTTCCTGGGGTGAAGACGGGTTTCGGCCACCATTCCCAATAAAGGGACGGGGGATGTGATACCTTTTCCCCGATCGTCTTTAAACGTTCGACAGTACCCAAAAATTCCTGGCGGCGTTTTATGGCATGCTCCTCGATCCCACAGGCTCTCCCAACCGTAAGGAGATCATCCGCAATGTCCGTGAAGCTCTGGGGGTTCAAGGTGATGTGGGGGATATTCTTCTTTTCGAGTTCTTCTATATTTTTCTCCATACCTGGGACGCTTAAGGATGAAAACACCAGATCCGGCTTCAATGACTCGAGCTTATCCATGTTAATCGATAGATCCGGTCCGAGCTGTGGAAGGGACTTTACCTCTGACGGATAGTCGGAGTAATCGTCAACGCCTGCAAGAAGAGGTGTCAATCCCAGGTAATCGATGATTTCTGTATTACTGGGGCAAATGGATACGATTTTCATGATCACACTCCTAGACGATGAATAAATAATGAAGCAGAAGCGTCAGGATGATTCCTGAAAGTCCACCGAAGAATACCTCAATCGGTTTATGACCGAGTAATTCCTTCAGCTCCTTGCGCTTCTCTTGTTCAGGTTTGTTCTGCCAGCCTTTAGCCTCTGACATGAATCTCTGGAAATCCACCATCAATTGATTGAGGACGATCGCCTGTTCTCCTGCCTGCCTTCTGACACCCGTTGCATCAAACATCGTAATGATGGCAAACATGGCAGATACAGCGAAGATAGGGGAGGAGAGTCCCACCTCAAGGGCCACCCCGGTGGATAATGCCGTCACGGCCGCTGAATGGGAACTCGGCATCCCCCCTGTTGAGGTGATCAATGACCAGTTCCATTCCCTCGTCGCGATAAACTGTATGGGAACCTTTACAAACTGAGCAAAAAAGATCGAAAATAAAGACGCCCATAATGGAAAATTAAACAGTACTTCCATGCTGTGAAATGCCACCCTTTCAATAGTTTGAATAAAAATAATGTTCTCATTATATCATACCCCATCCACCCCTCGTATAACTTTGAAAAGCAGATTGTTAGAAAGTCGAAATAATTGGACATCTTCGCTATAATAGAGAATGGAGGTGTCGGTGAACATGAAATTTTCAATCAATCAAAATGAAGTAACCAATGCAAATGGAGAATGCCTCGTCGTGGGTATTTACAATCAGCCAACATTCGAAGGAGAGCTGAAAGAGCTCGATCATAAGTTTGAAGGCTATCTTACACAGCTTGCGAAGGATGGCGACATATCTTCCAAGCACAAGAAAGTATCAAAGATACATACGTTTGGAAAACTGGAAACGAAAAGGATCGTATTCGTAGGACTTGGAAAACACAAAGAGCTGACATTTGATCTTTTAAAAGAATCATTGGGCTCTGCGTCCAAAACCTTAAAAAATATGAAAGTGTCCTCGTTTTCAGTCGCACTTGAGACATTTGTTTCTGAGGAGATGGTGGCGACGGATGTGGCCCATGCCTTCATGGAAGCCTTTACGATGTCTACATATGAATTCGACGGTTATAAGAAGAAATCAAATGAACCGGAAGTACATGTAGAAGCAATCGAATTTTTTACAAACGGAGATTCGAAGGAAGTCGAGACGGCTTTGCACATTGGTTCTGCTTTCGGGAATGGAGTAAACTCAGCCCGTACACTGGTGAATACACCTGGTAATCTATTAACTTCGACAAAATTGGCAGAATACGCTCTGGAATTGGCTGAAAGATACAGCTTTGAGGTGGAAATCCTCGACAAGGAAGAAATGGAGCACCTTGGAATGGGGGCACTTCTTGCCGTGAACCAGGGATCCGTAGAACCTCCGAAGATGATCGTACTGAAGTATAACGGGAAAGAGGAATGGAAGGATGTCATCGGTTTAGTCGGGAAAGGGATCACGTTTGACACAGGCGGCTACTCCCTAAAGCCCAAAGATGGAATCGTCGGGATGAAAACCGATATGGGCGGTGCAGCTGCAGTACTCGGTGCCATGGAAATCATCGGGGAAATCAAACCGGAACAAAATGTCGTTGCCGTCATCCCGTCAACGGACAATATGGTGAGCGGCTCTGCATTCAAGCCTGACGATGTGATTACCTCCATGAGCGGTAAGACCATCGAAGTGTTGAATACCGACGCAGAGGGGCGTCTCGCGCTTGCTGACGGTATGACCTATGCCAAGCATCAAGGAGCCAACTATTTAGTGGACGTTGCAACCTTGACCGGTGGAGTCATCGTGGCTCTCGGTGAGGATAAAACCGGTGCCCTCACAAATCATGAAGCATTCTTCGAGCAGGTACTGGAGGCTTCAGGGGAATCAGGTGAATTTATCTGGCGCCTTCCTTATACGGAAAATGATAAAAAGCGGGTCCGTGGAAGTGATATTGCCGATTTGAGCAACTCACCGGGACGAGCAGGCCATGCGATCATGGGTGGAGCGTTCGTCGGTGAATTTGCTGAAGGCCTGCCTTGGGTACACCTCGACATCGCCGGGACGGCTACTACAAAAGGGAGCCATGATCTCGGTCCTTCAGGTGCCACAGGCGTCATGGCAAGAACCCTTGCCTTACTGGTCGAACGCTTTGTGCCATTAGAAAAATAAAGTGATTTGCACAACGGAAGAGTCTTGTTTCAGTGCCTGAGATTGATGGTGCTGGGAGGAGGCTCTTTTTTTACTTTTTTTCGGAGGGGGGTGGGGTGAGGTGTTTGTGGGTATAATTGGTAAATAACGCAATTACGGTGAAAAACGACGCAATTACCAAGAACCCAGACCGTTCCTATATGTATCTTGTCGCTTGATGGAATACCATTTACGCCGTAAGAAGAGTGAATCCGGCCGTCGGTGGGAGGAAATCCAGCCAAAAATATGAAAAATCCGGCCATTATTGGTCAAAAACCAGCCGAAATGGAACCGAATCCAGCCGATTAACATTTAGTGGAAACCCACCCGGACCGCACCCGGATCCTGCGCCTCCTCCCACCGCACCGCCTCAAAACCTATGAAAAAATTCCCACTCCTTCTTTCACCCTGCTAAAGCATTGACAAACTCTCTTTATCTTGTTAAAGTTGAAATCGTGATTTTATTACTCTACCAATTTAGCGAACTAAAGTGTTGGTATAAGTAACGACAACAGTAAAAGGAACAAAATGATAAATAGTATCTTAAGGAGGAAGCAGTTATGAACGCAGTTGTGATAGCGGTTCTTGTCATGCTCGTGTTGAGCCTTGCACGTGTGAACGTGGTATTCGCCCTGATTACGGGTGCACTGGTCGGGGGACTGACTGGCGGACTGGGATTGGACGAGACGATATCCGTCTTTACGGAGGGAATTAGCGGCGGGGCGAGCATCGCGTTAAGTTATGCCCTGCTGGGTGGATTTGCAGTGGCCATTTCCTATACGGGAATTCCGAATCTCCTCGTTGACTGGGTATTGAAGGTCGTTGGGAAAAAAGGGGATTCAAGAAAGACAGCCCTTTCGAAAGCACTTATTGTTATTTCTATTTTAATCATGGCTTGTTTTTCTCAGAATGTGATTCCGATTCACATCGCTTTTATCCCGATTCTCATCCCGCCTTTATTGAAGGTGATGACGGAGTTGCGGATCGATAGACGTTTGATCGCATCGGTGATCACGTTTGGATTGACGGCTCCATATATTCTTTTGCCGGTAGGATTTGGACTTCAGTTCCATGAAATCATCGCTCAGAACATGGCTTCAAGTGGAATGGAAATCAACATGGGCGATATTCCGAAAGCCATGCTTCTCCCTGTAGGAGGAATGGTCATCGGATTACTGATTGCTGTATTTGTGAGTTATCGGAAACCGAGAGACTACAGTGAAGCTGAAGAAGTCATTGCCGATGAAAAGGTCGTTTACAATAAAAGAGCGATGGTTTTCGCTCTCATTTCCATCGTAGTGGCCTTATACGTTCAGCTTCAGTTGGAATCGATGATCTTTGGGGCACTTGCAGGCATTGCGGTGCTGTATCTTTCAGGATCGGTTAAATGGAAAGAAGCAGACGGATTGTTGAATGAAGGAATGAAAATGATGGCCTTTATCGGCTTTGTCATGATCACGGCATCCGGATTTGCAGCAGTGGTGACGGAAACAGGAGATGTAGAAACATTGGTTAAGGCGACGGCTGATGTCATTGGCGGCAACCAGGCTTTGGCTGCCCTCATCATGCTCGTCGTCGGGCTCCTGGTGACGATGGGGATCGGTTCTTCATTTGCCACCATTCCGATCATTGCGGCCATCTTCGTCCCACTTGCCATGGAGCTTGGATTCAGCCCTCTCGCAACGGTTGCGATTGTCGGTACAGCAGGTGCACTTGGTGACGCCGGGTCGCCGGCATCAGACAGTACGCTTGGACCGACAGCGGGACTGAATGCCGATGGCCAGCATAATCACATCTGGGATACATGTGTCCCGACCTTTTTACACTATAATATTCCATTGATCCTGTTCGGTTGGATCGCAGCGATCATACTATAAAGAAAAGAAGCGGGGGCTCCCTCGCTTCTTTTTTTGTGCCCATTCACAACCAACGAACAATCACAATTAAATGGCAGCAATCCACCTGCCCGAGCTTTTCATCAAAGACGAGGCGGACTCCATCGGGATTGAACGATACAACCGGCTGTACCCTTGTACCGACGGTTTGAAGTAGTTTATGTACTTCAGGTACGTTCGATTGCTGTGCTGCGTTCATAAATTTCGAGGAGAATTCTTTGGATGTGTTGATTTTTTGAAGCACCTTTTGGGCATCTCCCAGTAAGTTTAACGTTTTACCTGCCGAAGACATGAATGTTTTGGTTTCGACAGGAGGGTAGTTCCGATGATAGGAGGGAATAGATTGTACCCTCGGGTGGATCGGTGAATAGGGGCGTTGAACAGGTGGATAAAAAGGGTGGTACCGATACATAACAGAAAACCCCTTTCATTAAAAATGCTCTAAGGATATGTATGAATCTGTTCAGCGGATTATTCATATATGTAAGGCGGGACAGATAGGCCAGGGAAAATAGAGGATTTTCACACACTTTCTCGAAAAGATAGTAGAGAAGACTATGATATGGGGGAATTCATGTGAATACAGAGAACACATTGATCAGTGCGTTAGGGATTGAATTTGTAGAACTTGGAAAGGGAAAGGTCATTGCGACGATGCCGGTGAATGAACAGACGAGACAGCCGTTCGGCTTCCTTCATGGCGGGGCTTCTGTGGCACTGGCAGAAACGGTTGCGAGTGTAGGGGCGGTACAGTTGATCGATCTGGACAAAGAAATATGCTTCGGCCTTGAAATCAACGCGAATCATATTAAAGCGAAGCGTGAAGGGATCGTCACTGCGACGGGAACGGTCATGCATCAGGGCAGGACCACCATGGTATGGGACATTAAGCTTACAGATGAGGACGATCAATTGATCTGTGTATCGCGCTGCACGATGGCAGTGGTACCGAAACGCTGATACGTACACACCGAAATGTTTAATCAGTGAAAAAATGGGAAATCAACTACTAACCAATACATTAGGAGGCCAATACAAATGAGTTGGACAAAAAATGATTACCCTGATTCACTGAAGAACCTTCCTGCAGACGTACGGAACAAAGCCATTGAGATCGCCAATGCCCTTTTGGATGAAGGATATGAAGAGGGAAGGGCGATTGCCATCGCCACTGACCGTGCCCATCAGTCTGAAGAGGGAGGCGCATCGGATAAGACCGAATATCTCGTCACGCCTCATGACGACGGCTGGCAGTTAAAGAAGGCTGACGGAAAGAGGGCCATCCTGGTTGAGAGCACAAAGGACAAACTTCTATCGAAGGCGAAAGATTATGTGACGGATCATTCCGGGACACTGGTTGTGCATAAACAGGATGGAAGCGTTGAAGATCACTTGTATCAGCGCTAGGAAATAGAAAAAGGCTTGACCCTTCATAAAGTGGGGTCAAGCCTTTTTTGTTCCTCATTGACTGTTCTGACGCTCATATTGTTCTTTATCCTTTAAGTCATCCCGTACACTTTTGTCCCAAAGTTTGACGCCGGTATTATAGGCGGCTCGTGAAATGAGGTGGCCGGAAACCGGCGCTGTGACAAAGATGAAGACGATGGCCAGGATCAGTCTTGAATTGAAGTGACCATGCTCCAGATAAAAGTAAAGAAATGTGGCGAGCAGGATCGACATGACCCCGAGCGTCGCACTTTTCGATGCAGCATGATTTCTCGTATATACATCAGGAAGTCTCAATACGCCGAAAGCCGTGACCAGGCTGAGAAAACCTCCAATGACTAAAAAGAATCCGATGAAAAATCTAATGATCTCGCTCACGTTCGATGATCTCCCCTTTCTCCAGGAACTTTGAAAAGGCGACGGTTCCGATGAAAGCAAGGATCCCGAGAAGCAGGATCACTTCTAGAAAAGCGTACGTATCGAGCATCATCGAAACGAGTGCAATGATGGCGATCAGATTGATCCCGATTGCATCGAGTGCCACTACCCGATCAGGGATCGTGGGACCTTTCACCACTCGGTAAACGAGGCCGAGCATGGATATGGAGACGCATAATAACGTAATTTGAAAGACCAGATGTAACATTAGCGGCTCACCTCCATGATGGCTTTTTCAAAAGAATCCTTTATTTCATTGATGGCTTCATCCACATCCGGCATATCGATGGCATGAACATAAAGAATCTTCTTGTCGTAAGACACGTCCATGACCAGCGTACCGGGTGTCAAGGTGATCAGATTCGCCAAGAGTGTGATCTCCCAATCGGTCTTTAATTCTGTCGGTAAAGCGAAGATGCCCGGCTGGAAGTCCAACTTCGGTTTCAACACCGTTTTTAAAACCGAGATGTTTGCCAGGATCAGTTCCTTAAGGAATAGGAAGAATAAACTGATCACGGCAGCCACCCGTAATAAATAAAACCGTGAGTTGAAAAATCTTCTGAATGCAAAGATAACAAGCAATCCTAGTAAAAAGCCAATAAAGAATGACTGAGAAGTAAAGGATACCGAAAGAAACATCCAGACAAAGGCCAGGAAAAAGTTTAATAATATTTGAAAAGCCATTCTACATTACTCCTTTAACACTGCGTCTATATAGAGATTCGGATTCACCAGTACTTCGGTTGCTTGTGAAAAGAGTGGACGCATCGCTTCTGCACCAAGGCCGTAAACTACAGCGAGCACGACGAGTACAGCAGACGTCATCCATAAGTAACGGGCGTCTCCCTTTGACACTCCGTTATATTCCTTCGGGGTTCCCCATATGCCATTCAGGAAGATCTTAATGACAGAGTAGAGCACCAACAGACTGGATGCGAGGACGACTCCTGCCCCTACATAGGCTCCTGCCGAAAAACTTCCCCGTACGATCAAGAATTTCCCGATAAAACCGCTTAAAGGCGGGATGCCTGCAAGGGAGAATGCGGCAACAAGGAATGTCCACCCGAGCCAAGGATAGTCCTTGATCAATCCGCCCATTTTTCTCAGGTTTGCCGTGCCGGTGATGGCAATCATGACACCCACCAGAAGGAATAATGCGGCTTTGATGATCATGTCATGAACCAGGTAATAAATCGCACCCTCCAGTGCTTCAGGATTCATCGTCGATACTCCGAACAAAATCACACCGACAGCAATGACAATGTTATAGATTATGATCTTTTTAACATCCCAATAGGCAATGGCGCCGATACAGCCGAGCACCATGGTAAGGATGGCCAATATACCCAGGATCTCATGGGTAAATCCGGTATCGTGATAGAAAAATAACGTGTATGTCCGGATAATCGAATAAACACCGACCTTCGTAAGCAGGGCTCCGAACAGAGCGAGCACCGGGGTCGGCGGAGCATAGTAAGAGCCGGGCAGCCAGAAGTACAACGGAAAGATTGCACCTTTAAGCCCAAAGACCAATAGGAACAGGATGGCGATGCTCGTGATGATGCCAGGCTGTTCCACTTCGGCAATTTTCCTCGAAATATCCGCCATATTCAACGTTCCAACGACTGAATACAAGTATGCAACGGTAATGACGAATAGTGCGGAGGAGATGACATTCACGAGAATGTATTTGATTCCTTCACGCAGCTGCGCCTTCTGCCCGCCGAGGACCAGCAGAACATAAGAGCTCATGAGCATGACTTCGAAAAAGACGAATAGGTTGAAGATATCGCCTGTCGTGAAGGCCCCGTTCACTCCAACCAATAGAAACTGAACGACCGGATAATAGTAGAATCGCTCCCTGTCCACTCCAATTGACTTAAACGAGTAGAGAAGTACGATAAAGGTTATGATACTGGTCGTAGTGACCAGTAAGGCAGAGAGCATGTCGGAAACGAGGGTGATCCCAAAAGGAGCCTCCCAGCTTCCGAGGTTCACCGTCTGAATTCCATCCTGGTGAACCGTATTGATGAGTACGAGGGATGCTGCTACGGTGGCAAGTGTAGACAGGGCTGAAATCCCTCGCTGCAATTTCACATATTTGCTGATGAACATTAAGATAATCGCCGTGAATAACGGGATTAGAATCGGTAGTATTAATAAGTTAGTCATTTCCTTCGTTACCTCTCATCTGATCCATATTATCCGTGCCAAGCTCCTGATAAGCCCGATAAGCGAGAACGAGGAAGAAAGCAGTCACTCCAAAGCTGATCACGATTGCCGTCAGGATCAATGCCTGGGGCAGGGGATCAACATAGTCTTTAGCGTGTTCCCCGAGAAGCGGGGCAGCTCCCCCTTTAAGACCACTCACGGAAAGGATCAATAAATGGGCACCGTGGCTTAACAGGGCTGTCCCGATGATGATTCGGAGCAAGCTCTTGGATAACATTAAGTACACGGCGCTTGTAAATAGGATTCCGACGACGACGGCCATGAGGATCTCCATTATTCGCTCACCCCAATCGTTTGAATGATGGTCATGGTGACCCCGATGACCACCAGATACACCCCTGTATCAAAGAGAACCGCTGTATGGAGCGATGTCTTCCCTAACAGGGGAAGGTAGAAATAATCATACGCGTGGGTGAGGAAAGGAACATCGAATAATAAAGCCCCCGCACCCGTGGCCACTGAAAAGAACAGTCCGATCGCCGTGATGATCTTGTAATCCACCGGTAGGATGGTGGCGACGGTCTTGATGTCATAGGCGAGTAACAGTAACACAATGGCCCCCGACGTCATCAAGCCTCCGATGAATCCTCCCCCCGGGGTATAGTGACCCGAGAAGAAAAGTCGCAACGAGAACAGGATGATGATGAATGCGACCACATTGGTGACGGTCTGCAGGATGACATCATTTGTTTTTACTTTTGTTTTCATCCTTCATCCCTCCTTGTAAGGCGCAATTTAATCATGGAGAATATGCCAAGTGCCGCAATGGCCAAGACGCAAATTTCAAACATTGTATCAAATCCACGGAAGTCTACGAGGATGACGTTGACCATGTTTTCCCCGCCGGCTTTATCATGGGTATTTTCAATATAGTACTTCGAAATGGACTTAAACATTTTCGAACTGTAGGAAGAGATGGCAAATAATGAGACAACCACTCCGACCCCGATCGAAATGAGCGCATTCCCGAGTTTAAACCGCATGCGTTCTTCATGTCTGCTTAATTTAGGCAGGTGATAGAAGCAAAGCAGGAAGAGGGCCACCGACACGGTTTCAATGACAAGCTGTGTCAGGGCCAGGTCCGGGGCGCGGAAAAGCACAAAGAATAGTGAAACGGTATAACCTGCAGCTCCAAGTGAAATGATGGACGTCAGTCGTGATTTCGCAAACAGGATGGTGACTGAACTGACGACAAGGAGAAGCGCAATGGCAATCTCATAGACCCCGACTGGGGCAACTTCTTCCAAATTGATGGAGAACGCCCCATTGAACCACATCGCAAACAATGATATGGCAATCAAGAAGGAGAAGATGTACACCAGATACGTACGGATAAAGCCTGTCATATAACCACTTGTAAAGTTATGGGCGCCACGCTCACTCTTGATGAGACCTCCATCATAGAAAGAATTCAATGTGAAGCGCTCGGGGATCCATTTGTACACCTTTTTCCATGAAGGAAGGAGGAGATACAACAGGATACCGAATAGGATGACACCGAATGTCATAAATAGCTCAGGTGTAAATCCATGCCAGAATGAAATTTCCGTTTCGACTGCATATCCATCCTGGATCAGGCTTGGCGTGATTGCTTCCACTGCCGGCGCGATGATCCGTTCTGACAGGATATTCGGGAAGAAACCGAAGATGACCACGAGGGAAGCCAGGATGATCGGTGAGATCAACATTCCAAGAGGGGCTTCATGCGGTTTCTTTTCGAGCTTCTCCGGCTGATGCTTCCCGGTGAAGGTCTTGAAGACCAGGATCATGCTGTAAATAAACGTGAACACACTTCCTACCCAGGCAAGGAGCGGGAAGATCATGCCGAATGTATCCAGGTTGAACATATCCATTTCAAGGACCCTGACCATTCCAGTAAAGAACATCTCCTTGGAAAGGAATCCGTTGAACGGAGGGAGTCCGGCCATGGAGAATGCACCAATGACGGCGATGGTGAACGTGATGGGCATGAAGTTCATCAGCCCGCCAAGTTTTCGGATATCCCGGGTACCCGTTTCATGATCAATGATCCCGACGACCATGAATAAACTTCCCTTGAAGGTCGCATGGTTGATCAAATGGAATACGGCGGCAAGTGTTGCCACCATATAAATGTTATCATCAAGCTCTGTGTAATGAAGAGCCGCCGCCCCCACTCCCAACAGGGACATGATGAGGCCCAGCTGACTGACGGTGGAAAAGGCGAGGATCCCTTTTAAATCCGTTTGTTTCACGGCGTTGAAAGAACCCCAGAATAAAGTAAAAATCCCTACGCCACCAACGAGCCACAGCCAAACGCTTGATTCTGCGAATATCGGGCTCAAGCGGGCGACAAGATAAATACCTGCTTTTACCATCGTGGCAGAGTGCAGATAGGCACTGACCGGTGTAGGTGCTTCCATGGCATCTGGCAGCCAGATGTGGAATGGGAACTGAGCGGATTTCGTGAAAGCTCCCAATAGTACCAGAAGCATGGCTGGCAGGAAAAACGCCTGTGTCATAAGCTGATCAGCTTGTCCGACTAATTCCCTGATGCTGAAAGTCCCGCCCATGAGATAGAGGAGCAGGAATCCTCCAAGCATGCTGAGTCCCCCAAATACTGTGATGAGCATGGATTTCAGTGCTCCATACCTGGAACGCTCCCGGTGATACCAGTACCCGATCAATAAGAATGATGAAATGGAAGTGAATTCCCAGAACATATACAGGACGATCAGGTTGTCGGAAAGAACAACACCCAACATCGCTCCCATGAACATCATTAAGTACACATAAAAATTATGTAATTGCTCCTTCTTCTTATCTAAGTAATAAATGGAGTAAAGGACAACCAGTGACCCGATCCCCGTGATGAGCATGGCAAACAGCAATCCAAGGCCATCTACGTAAGCGGTGAAGTTGATCCCGAATGAAGGCATCCACTCCAAGGTTTCCTTGACGGTATCCCCATTCCTCGTTATGGAGATGAACTGAAAAAAGTACGTGAATAAAGCTGCCGGCAACAATAGTACAAACCAGCCGGTATGTACATTCCGAAATGCTTTATAAAGGAATGGAATAAGTATCGCAAATAAAAAAGGCGATACAATTGCCCAATGTAATAAAGTCATTTAAAACCCCCCTCTTATCTTAATCGTTTATTCTCAACATGGTCTCATGTCGACCTTATTCATTATTCGGCAACATTCTTCCTTACTCGACCAGAAGCTGAACCCTAAAGAGCATTATAACGTAAAAAATAAATGCTTGCATTACTCAGCAACCCATTCATATCACAACTTTCAAGAAGTATTAAATATGAAGATACGTGGAAATGCACGTAGAAAAATTTGTTGGATTTTATCCTCGAATCCTGACACATCCAGAATAGTTTCGGTCAAATTGGAGAATCCTATCCATAAGGTGGTGAAGTTATGAAAAAGAAAACAGTAGCGGTTACGACCATATTTTTTGCTTTTTTTGGCTTAGCGTGGATAGTGGAAACCGAGGATCGATTCAATCGGGGGTTCATTGAGACCGAAGACCCCACGAGTATGAATATCAAACCGGTTCAATATGGTGAAACGGAAGAAGTGGAAGAGGAATTGACGAAAGAACCCGCACGCGGGAGACAACCATTTGGATCGAGGGAATATATCAGAGTGGTACCACATTCTCATTCCCTTCAATGAAACGGCCCTTTCTTCCGTAACAGAAAGGGCGTTTTTTTGTTTGTGGGTGACAAGGATAGATAGGCATATTGTCATTGTTCCTTCTGTTTCTATACCCTTTTCAAGATCTCCATAAACGATTATGATGAGAGTGGATGAAGAATCGTTATGGGAGAGTTTTGAGTGAAAAATACATACTTAACAAGTTATTTACCCCTTTTTTCGATACTATTGTTTAGTCTCACGTTCTCCGTTTACGGAGTGGGAGTCTTCGTGGACGTATTTAAAAAAATCGGTGTCTACCCGGGCATGAGGGAGTTTTTATCCGATATACAGCTTAAACTTGCCATTTTGATCCTGTTAATGGTCGCTTTTTTCATGGTGTTCGCGGCTTTAAAACTGATTGCTGAGACCATCAATGGAGTATCCATGCTGTTTTTTGCCACGGATTCGGATGGGCAGTTGTATAATCTTGTCCGTACAGGATCGATGATTTACTTCATCGGGGGCTTAGTGTCTGTGGTGAGTCTTAAGTCCTTTATAGGGCTTTTCATCATTTTTGCCCTTAGCTCACTCGCTTATTTTATCTACTTTGTGTATAAAATAAGTCCGTCCCTCTCGAAATGGGGGATCTTCGGAGTGGTGAGTCTGCAGGTATTCTCATGGTCTTCGTTATTTTTGACGATCTTTTTTGTTTTTTTGAAGCTATATAACGGAGTAATGGCAAGTCTGCCGATTATGTCGAAGGTGAAATTATAATAGAAAAAGCGTCTTCAGCATGAGCTGCAGACGCTTTTTTTTATGTGAGGTCATTCCATGATTTCCTGCCACACTTTGTGGCTTGGACGCTTTCGTTCGATCTCACTCATATCACGGGGAATATCATGGCCTACCCAAACCCCTGTCGTAAGGGTGTCGGTCAATCCCATCACCCAGTAGTCATGATAGTTATTGGTCGTGCCGGTTTTGATTCCTACATATGGTTTGGAGACATACGCGGGTCTTCCGGTTCCGGCTGTCGCCCCTTCATTGAGCATTTTTCTCATTTTAGCAGTGGTATCTGCTGACCAGACTTTCTTCGGATCCTTTTTCCATTGATAAAGAATCTTCCCGTGACTGTCACTGACGGAAAGGATGGCATGACTCTTCTGATAATGGCCGTCAATAAAAGAAGTATAGGCATCCGTCAATTCCAGCGGACTCATTCCATAAGTGAAGCCGCCAATGGAAGAGGCGAAGGTTTTATCTTCTTTTGTCACCCTTTCAAAGGAAAAAGGCGAGATGGATTGGAAGGCTTTTTCTATGCCGACTTTTTCCATGAGACGAAGCGCCGAGCCGTTATAGGATTGTGCCAGGGATTGCTTCAATGTGACCGTACCCGGCTGGATTCCTCCATAGTTGATCGGACAATACTTGCCGACACAGTATTGATTGGCATTGACTTGGTCATTGATCCCGGCCTTGAATTTCTCTATATATGGACCGTACACGAGCAGCGGTTTAATCACCGAACCGGGCTGCCTGAAGGCTTGAAACGCATGATTGAAATTATATTTCTGGTAGTCCCTGCCCCCGGATAGGGCGACAATCATTCTTGATTTGTTGTCGATGGTGACGGTGGCTCCCTGTAAGTCTTCATTCAGCTGATTATTCAAAGCCCGGACACTTTTTTGTTGAAGGGCGGGCTGCAACGCCGTTTGTATCCTGACGCCTGACGAAATCACGTCTTGAAATCGTTCTTCGAGCTTCCCCTCAATCCGATTCTTTTCCTCTTCTGAAGCGGCGTTTTTAAGTTCCAGCTTATATCCTTCGTTTAGAGCAATCAGTTCCTTCAGCTCGTTCTCCACATAAAAGGCATAGTCTGGATAGAGGTCGGTCTTCTTGCGGACATTCAGGGTGATCGGCATTTTCTTTACTTTCTCCGCTTCATCCTTCGATAATTTTGACGTGCTCACAAGAATATCAAGCAGTCGCTCCTGACGAACCTTCGTTTGATCGAAATGGTCAACGGGATCATATTTACCCGGATTATTAGGTATCGAAGCGATGAACGCCATCTCCGCCTGGTTAAGATCGGTGACACTTTTTTGAAAATAGTATTGGGAGGCTGTTTCAATCCCATATACTCCATTACTGAAGTAAATGACGTTCATATATAATTCAAGTATTTCATCCTTTGACAAGGATTGTTCAATTTCATGGGCATAAAACAACTCTGTCAGTTTACGATTATAGGTTTTCTCCTGCCCAAGATAAAGGTTTCGGGCGAGCTGTTGGGTAATGGTGCTCCCGCCCTGCTGGATATGGGTGAACACCAGGTTTTTCACGACAGCCCGGAGGATTGCGCCAGCATCGAAACCGACGTGTTCGTAAAAGTGCTGATCTTCAGATGCGACCAGAATATCCTTTAGGAATGGAGGGATCTTCTCGTCCGGCACATAGAGGCGGTAAGGCCGGTTCACCTCTGAGAAGACCTTACCGTCGACGTCAAGAAGTAAGCTTGTACGATTCAGGTCGATGGAATCGGTACTCACGGCATGCTCCAATTCCTGTTGAAAGCTTTGTACCTTGTTCCATTCACCCGTCGCAAAAAATAACGTGGTGAAAAAGATGAGCATAAAACTAATCACCGTTATATAACCTGCAAAAACTCTCATATTTCACTCTACTTTTCTAGTAATCTTTCACATGACTTGGGGTTTCAGAATGATGTATACTCCACCATAATAATCCAAATGCCCCCAAGAATAAAGCACCTGTTACATAAAAAACGGAAGAAATGCCAATATATCCGGAAACGACGCCTCCAAAGACAGGGCCGATTACATTACCAAGAAACCGGAAGCTCTGATTATATCCAAGGACTTCCCCCTGCATACTCAAAGGAGCTTCCTGACGGATGTATGCCGTGACACATGGAATCATGCCGCCAATCGCAATTCCGAACAGAAAACGGAAAAGGACAAGCTGCCATAGCTCGACAGCCAGGGCCTGTGGAACGATGAAGATAGATGCGAGAACGAGAAGGATGGATAGAACCTTTTCGTACCCGATATCGTCTCCAAGCTTCCCCCATCGCCTGGTTGCGATCAAATTCCCGAATCCTGTAGCAGAAAAGGCGATTCCTGCTAAGAATGCCAGATTACTAGAAGAAGTGAGTTCATCAACATACAAGGCGAGAAGTGGCTGTATGCTGAAGTTAGCCACTTGAATCAGGCAGGAAAGGATAAGGACTGTCACGAGTAATTTATGACTGAAGATATGCTGCAGCACTTCTTTACTCGAGTATTTGTTTCGTTGATCCCGTTGTTCCCTGCTTCTTTGTTCATCGATGCCAAAAAGTACGACGGTCGCAGCAGTGGCGATGGCGATGGAAGTGAAGATGAACGTGTAGGAAAATCCCACATTGTCTGCCAACAGTCCTCCGATCACCGGCCCGAATAAGCCGCCTGATACGGTTCCCATCTGTAGGGTGCCGAGTGTCCTTCCCGCTTCTTCCTTAGGTGTCTGGGAGGAAATGAGGGCCATCGATGTAGGGATGAACCCCGTCACTGCACCCATGATTCCCCGCAGGATGAAAAGTCCCCCGACGGAATGCATAAACCCCATTAAAAAGATGGATGTTGCAATCCCGTATCCCGTGATGAGGAGAATCGGCTTATATCCAAAACGATCACCGATCCGACCCCACAGGGGAGATATGAAGAACGCCGTTAAAAATGTAACTCCAAAGACAAAACCTGACCAGCGCTGTACATATTCGTGACTGTAAGTGCCAAAGGTTTCAATGTAGAGGGATAAAAAGGGCAGCACCATTGTTGCACTGGCCGCCACCAGAAAATTGGCCATGAGCATGATGGTTAGATTCTTTCTTTTTTGTGAAATGATTAACACCTTCTATATGAATTTTTATTTCGTATACCTAAATATTCATTTTATTAAAGATTTGGATCATAGTCCACTGAATAACATTTATTCGCATGGAATACCGGGAATTAGTCATAATTTCTGGGCTCATCATGATATAATGTAAGAATAAGAAGTATGGAGAAATGCTGCGCATCGCACAATTCTCCTTTCTGATGGAGCAATGAAAATCGGATTATCCTGAAAACATTCTTTATTATAGATGAATTGGGGTCTTATCTACATTTTGAGGAGGGAGTTTACGTGGCGAAAGCGGAGCAGCTTGTGTTTATAGATTTTGAGTTTTCTATGCCGGAACGACATAGGGTCCCCAAAGGTTTCTTCCCTGAAATCATCGAAGCCGGGGTAGTGGTGGTGGAGTATGGGAAAGTGTCAGATACGTTTTCCTCTTATGTGAAACCGACTGCATTTCCCAAACTGACCAACCGCTGCAAACGATTTTTATCCATCAGCCAGAATGAAGTGGATTCAGGGATATCGTTCCAATGTCTGATCGATTATTTTAGAGGGTTGAATGACAGGGGAGTCGCGAAGGTAGTGACGTGGGGAAACATGGATATGAAGGTACTGCGCGATAACTGCGCGCAGTCGGGCGTACCATTTCCTTTCCAAGCTCAATTCGTCGATCTGTCCATGGAATATAAACGCTTCTTCGGTGATCAGAACCAGACGGGACTATGGAAGGCAGTTCAGGAGTATGGAAGGGAAGGCGTCGGAAAGCACCATAAAGCGTTGGATGACGCCCTCACCACCCAGCACATCTACAACCTGGTCGAAAAAGACAAAAAATACCTCGATAAAGCCGAACCCACCACCATCGGTGACCGGATCGACCTCTCCAAATTCTACAATCAGCTTGCATAAAAAGACGGGGACGGACCTCCAAATGAAGGTCCGTCCCCCGTCTTTTATTAAAATGTAAGGTTATACATCAGTTCGTATTCCCTTTGAATGGACTTCAGTGTTTCAAGACTCTTTTGTGCGTGTGGGGAACCGTCTTTTTCAAGTTCTTCCTTCAACGTTAAGTATGACTCGATAAGTGTTTCATTGTAATCGGGGATGTCCCCGTCATAAGGCTTGACCATTTTCTCCGGCATATTGGCACGCTCGCCGTGGGCAAGGGCTTTCCGTTCATGAAACAAGGGTACATCCACAGCCTGCGGATTGTGCAGGTCGCCTTGCCGGGGGTGCTTTAGGACAGCCTGGATCTTCACGACAAAGGCACCAGGTCGTTCTCCTGTGACCTCCCCTACATATTTTCCCGTTTTATAAAAAGCTGTGACATAATCACCAATTTGGATGTTTTTCATAAAAACCCTCCTCTAATACATCAATCTCTATTATAATGTAAGCAGTATGGAACTGAGAAATAACTACTATAAAGGTAACATGTGGAGGTACATATATGAAGCGTTTAATGATCGTTACCCTCTGTTTACTGGGTTTAGTTCTTGCCTCATGTGGACAAACAGAAAAGGGAGATACCACTGAAGAAAAGCCTAAAGCATCCGAGAAGCAGAAAACGACAGAAGAATCCAAAGGAGATGAAGATATGACTTATCCTCAGCTGACAACAGAAGTTGCTGAAAACGAAAAATTAGTTGAAATGAAAACATCCATGGGAACCATCAAGATCAAGTTATTCCCGGAACAGGCTCCTAAAACCGTGGAGAACTTCATTAAACACAGTAAAGACGGTTATTACGATGGCTTGAAATTCCACCGGGTCATTAAAGACTTCATGATTCAGGGTGGAGACCCAAATGGAAACGGAACGGGTGGAGAAAGCATCTACGGAGAATCATTCGAAGATGAATTTTCACCGGAATTATTCAATCTGCGCGGTGCCCTTTCGATGGCGAATAGAGGCCCTGACAAGAATGGAAGTCAATTCTTCATAGTTCAGAAAAGTGACTTCGACCCACAAATGGAAGACCAGATGAAATCTGCCGGTTTCCCTGAGCAAATCATCAATGCTTATAAGGAGAATGGCGGAACACCTTGGCTTGACCAAAAGCATACCGTGTTTGGACAAGTAGTCGAAGGGATGGACATCGTGGATAAGATTGCAAACGTAGAAGCGGATGAAAACGGCCTTCCGAAAGAAGATATCATAATTGAAAACATCAAGGTTCTAAAATAAAAGCTTAAAAACGAGGTTGGGACAATAGTGTTTTAACCAAAGAAAACGCCGAACGATTATTCGAAATTCTGTGAAGGAAAACGAATTCGTTTGGTTTTTTTTGTTTTTTAAAGCATATTATAGGTATTTCATTGATTCTAGCTGTTGATTGGAGTGCAAGACGAAGACTCCTACGGGAAAAGCGGAGAGATGAGACCCCGCAGGAGCGCCAGCGACGAGGAGGCTCAGCCGAACGCCCGAGGAAAGCGAAGTCTTGCACGGAAATCAACAGCGGTGCTAAAAGTGATTCTTAACAACATTTAGGTATTGTTCGTTTTTAGAGAGAATGTAGATAGTTATGTCCCAGCCCCTATTTTTGGAGAGAAAAAAAGAGTATTTCCTCGGAAATTGTCGCGAGGACGTTCAATAAATCGTTAAAAAGCTGACGATTTGAAGTTGGTTTGTCCTTAGGAGAGTTGTTATAATGGAAAAAGAGTTTGTTTTTTGAAAGGAGCGTACCATGCTTTCTTCATTTATATTAAATTTATTTCTCTATTTTCCCGAAGATAAGACAGAATATATCCCAGCCGGCATTACGATGGCCATTTTCATGATTGCTGCCCTATTCACATTCCGGATCATCCAGAAAGCTTCAAAACGTGAAGAATTGAAAACAAAGAAAATGGAAGAAGAAGCAAGGGTTCAGAAGAGAACAGAATAGAAAATGTAAACACGCCTCCTGAGCGTGTTTTTTTCGTTCTGAGGGATATCCTCCATACAGCAGCACTTCAAAGGAATAGGAATAATTTTCACCATGGGAGTCAACAATGGTGAAAGAGTATGAAGAGATGGAGGAAGAGGAATATGAAAAAATTATCCCTATTATATATGGTCATGATCACACTCCTTGCAAGCGGATGTGCCATTGAAAACCCGAAAAAGCTGGAAGTGGAAATGAAAAATGAGAACGGTGATTCACTGGGGAATGCCACCCTTCAGGAGCAATCTGACGGAGTGGAAGTCGCATTGGATCTCGAAGGACTTCCACCGGGGGAGCACGGAATCCATATACATGAAAAAGGAGTATGCAAGCGGCCGGATTTCGTATCGTCAGGTAATCACTTCAATCCTGATGACACGAAGCACGGACTGCTTCATCCTGAAGGGGCCCACGGCGGGGACCTGCCCAACCTCATCGTAGGGGAGGACGGAACGGTGAAGGTGAAGCTCATGGCACCGATGGTTACGTTATCCAAGGGGAAGACGTCCCTTTTTACTAAAGAAGGGACGTCTCTCATCATTGATGAAAACAAAGACGACGGAATGACACAACCTTCGGGGGATTCCGGTAAACGCATTGCCTGTGGCGAGATCAAAAGTGACAAGAAATAACCGTTAAAAAAATGTACCAGGTAGAATCGGAATGATCCGTACCTGGTACATTTTTAATTTAATGCGGTCTTTAATCTTTCCAGTCCGTCCATCAGCGTTTCACGTGGACATGCGATGTTCATGCGGACGAAGCCTTCCCCGCCGGGACCATATTTCGTACCCGGTTCCAATGCAAGTTTCCCTTTTTCTAATAGTCTACTTTTCAGTTCATCATCGGATAGGTTCAACTTCGTGCAATCGATCCAGAGAAGATACGTCCCTTCTGCTTCCACGACTTGCAGCTGGGGCAGGTGCTCTTCAATGAATTCCTTCGTGACGGTTACATTTTCCTGGAGATAATTCAGGATCTCTTCTAGCCATTGTTCTCCGTGGCGGTAGGCTGTTTCCATTCCAATGATGCCGAATGTATTGAGAGTAAAGAAGCCCTGTTTTTTATGGATGCCTGCGATCTTTTCCCTGATTTCGGCATTGGGGGTGATCATGGCTGAAGCCTGTAATCCTGCCAGGTTAAAGGTTTTGCTCGGTGCAATGCACGTAATTGTCATATCCCGGAAGGTATCATCCAGAGAGGCGAGGGGGATATGCGTATAATGTTTATAAACCAGATCAGAATGGATTTCATCTGAAACAATCAAAACGTTGTACTTGTGACATAATTCAGCCATTTTGATCAGCTCTTCTTTCTTCCACACCCGTCCGCTCGGATTATGAGGGTTGCACAGAAGGAATAGCTTCACACCTGTTTTAAGGGATTCTTCAAAGGCATGAAAGTCGATGGAATATCTCCCTTCGTGATAATGCAGGCGGGCATTGACAATTTCCCTGTCATTATCCTCCACCAGGCTGAAAAAAGGAGTATAGACTGGAGATTGGACAAGTACTTTGTCCCCGGGATCAGTGAGTGCCTGAATGATCGTGGATATAGCGGGAACGACTCCGGGGCTGTATTGCAGCCAGGTTGTATCGATTTCCCAGCCGTGTCTCTTTTGAACCCAATCTTTTATGCTGGCCGCTGTTTCATCCCCTACAAACGTATAGCCGAAGATTCCATGCTTCAGTCTGTTCCCGAGAGCTTCCAAGACGGCCTCAGGTGGAAGGAAATCCATATCTGCCACCCACATAGGCAGGACATCGTCTCTCCCGAACACGGTTTTCGTGAGGTCCCACTTAACGGAGGAGGATCCTTTACGGTTGATGATTTCTTCAAATCTACTCATTATTCTTTCCCCTTTCGATTATGTATGTGTAAGTATCATCATATGATGGAAACGAAAAAGATGAAAATGATATGTCTTCCCGTTAGTCATTTGATTCCGATTCCAACACAAGAAAAAAAGGGACTTCTCCCTACGTTTCAGTGAGAAGCGTCTGGGAAAGTCCTTTTTGAAATAGAGGCTCTGTCCTGGCCTCATCCGATACTTCATCTGAGGATACGGAAACAAATGAATGAATATTCTCCAATACTTCCTTTGGTTTTTCTTCCGGTACAAGATGCCCCGTCTCTTTCAAGACGACGAGTTTCGAGTTGGGGATATCCTGATTCAGCCGTTCTCCCGTTGATAAAGGTACCACCCTGTCATGTTCTCCCCAAACGAGGAGGCAGGGTGTTTGGATATTTCGCAGGTCATTCACCGATAGATCTCCTTCGCGGTCCCGGATCATCCTTGTCAGTGCTTTAAAAATATCATCCTCCAGGAAAGGTTTCAAATATCCAAACATCATTTCATCGTCAATCATGGTAGAGTCATGCACGACGTTTTCAAGATTATTCCGGATCCCAGAGCGAGTTAGCCATAGTTTCACGTAAAGATGGAAAAAAGGGATGTGACTCAGCATCGTGACAGGCCAATTCATCCGCTTTAGATATCCTGAACTGCAGAGCAGGACGCCTTTTTTTACTAAGTCAGGGGACTTTTTCATGACATTCAAGGCGATCTGCCCACCCATGGAATGACCCGTCAAGTGGATATTGCTTACGTTCAGACGGTCTAGTAAGGTGATGACCGTATTGGCAAGATTGTCGTATGAATAAACGAAGCTGTTATGTTTCCCGCTGTTGCCAAAGGGAGGAAGGTCGATGGAAATGACATTATAATGTTCTTTCAAAAGAGGTGTAAGCCGCCTGAAGCTGAAGGTGGATGACAGGAAACCATGAAGAAGGACGAAGGTCTCTCTGGCAGTGGGATGTTCATGATATTCAAAGTAAACATTGGTACCGTTCACCTCCACCACTCTGGAGAAATCGTTTTCCTGCATTTTTCCTCACTCCTTTCTGGTTTGATTATAGTTATTTTACCCCCAATTCCGTATTTCACACCTTGATTCGATCGTTCTGACATATCCATTCCCTTTAAGGGGGAAAATAGGTTGACTCTTTTCATATACGTGACTTCTGATATAATGAAACCATTTAGTGGTGATGAGGAGGAAGCAGAATGCAACTGAGAGAAATGGAGCTTGATTTAGTAAGGATTCTACAGAAGGATGCAAGGATTTCGACAGAAGATTTAGGGAAAATGCTTCAAGTGCCGGCAAAGGAAATCGAGGAAGCGGTCGTAAAGCTTGAAAAAGCGAATATTCTTGTCAGATACAGCTCGATTGTTGACTGGTCGAAAGTGGAAGGCCATGAAGGAGTGACGGCCATGATCGATGTGAAAGTCGCTCCGAAAAGAGGGGTGGGCTTTGATGAAGTGGCTCACCGGATTTACCGGTATAAAGAAGTGAAAAGCGTCTACCTGATGTCAGGGGCGTACGACCTTTCCGTGACGGTGGAAGGGCGGTCCATGCATGAAGTGGCAACATTTGTGTCTGAAAAGCTCTCCACCCTGGATTCTGTCTTATCAACGACCACACATTTTCAATTGAAGAAATATAAGCATGATGGAACGATCTTCGGTGATCATGGAGAAGATAGAAGAATCGTGGTGTCACCATGACAACAAAGACATCGTACATAGCTCAATCCGTTAAGAATTTAAAGCCTTCAGGAATCAGGAAATTCTTCGATCTTGCTGCCAATATGGAAGGGGTCATTTCCTTAGGCGTTGGGGAGCCGGATTTCATCACCTCCTGGACGGTGAGGGAAGCGGCGATTCTTTCCTTGGAACAAGGATATACCTCTTATACTGCGAATGCGGGACTTCTCGAGTTGAGGGAAAAGATTGCCCGGTATATGAAAGAGGGGTACTCGGTTGATTATGATCCGAAAACGGAAATCATCGTGACGGTGGGAGCTTCACAGGCACTTGATATCAGCATGAGGGCCATCATCGATCAGGGAGATGAAGTGATTATCGTGGAACCGGGCTTCGTTTCGTACGTTCCCCTTGTCCAATTGGCGGGAGGAGTGCCGGTAACCGTCGAAACCAAACCGGAAAATGGCTTCAAGCTCACAGCTGAAGAACTCGAAGCTGCCATCACACCAAAAACAAAAGCTGTGTTGCTTTGTTCACCGAACAATCCGACAGGGACGGTCCTTGAAAGGGGAAATTTAGAAAGTCTGGCTGAAGTGATCCGGAAGCATGATCTCGTCGTCTTATCAGATGAAATTTATGCGGAGCTTGCCTATGACCACCACCATGTATCAATCGCTTCCCTGGAAGACATGAGAAAAAGGACCATCGTCATCAACGGCTTCTCGAAAGGGTTCGCCATGACGGGCTGGAGGCTCGGCTATATATGCGCCCCTGAAGAGATTGCTTCATCCTTATTGAAGATCCATCAGTACGCCATGATGTGTGCGTCGACCCCTGCACAATATGCAGCAGTCGAGGCACTGGATAAAGGGATGGACGATGTGATGGAAATGAAGAGAAGTTACCGTCACCGCCGTCACTATTTTGTCGACTCCCTGAACGAATTAGGATTAACATGCCACACCCCGGGAGGAGCGTTCTATGCCTTTCCTTCCATTCAAAAGACGGGAATGTCTTCAGGGGAATTTGCAGAAAAGCTCTTGATGGAAGAGAAAGTGGCAGTTGTGCCCGGTAATGTATTCGGGAAAGGTGGAGAAGGGTTTATCCGTTGTTCTTATGCATCGAGCATGGAGCAGCTGCAGGAAGCTGTGAAACGGATGAAGCGGTTTGTGGAGAATCACAGTTAATGAATTAGGTATACATTGAAGGATGCCTGGCACACGATTCCCGGTTGGTGCCAGGCATCCTTATAAATGCGCAAAAAAATAGGACGATACCATGATCGTCCAACAAATGAAAACAAAAGGGGGAATACTTAGAAAGCTTATTTTTAGTATGACCCCTTTTTTGTTTCTCTATACATCTTTATTAAAAAAGTTTTTATGAATCTTGTGTTTCATACTTCAATTCATATAGCATTTGCATCACCCTTAGAAAATCCTCTTCTGAGAATTCCTTGGCCTTGCGAAGGATGAGCTTCGTCCGCTTGGGACCCAGTTCTTTGATCAACTGCTCCATTTCTGCATCTATTCCTGCAGGTGGATGGTCTTTCACTTCCCGTTCCATAAGCTCGGAAGCAGGAATATCGAGAACAGTGGAAAGCTTAAGGATGGTTTGGGTATCGGGTATCTGCAGATCGGATTCATATTTCTCAATCGTTTTTGTTCCCAAACGGGCCCGTAAAGCAAGCTCTTGTTGAGATAATTTACGCTCTTCCCTTACTCGTTTCAGATTTTCACCAAAATGAGACATAGCTATATTCCCTCCTCTTAAATGACTTCCTTCTATCTTTAGTTTATCACCAATTGGAAAAAATTAGCCCGGTAACCCGTGAACAAAATGTTACATAAATAAAAGGTCCGTCCCTCATGGTGGGGGACGGACCTTCATTCATTAGGATATGAAAACGAGTATGATCGCTACTGGTACGATGTAGCGCAGGAGGAAGATCCAGCTGTTGAATAATCCTCTGGAGATGGATGAACCGGATTGAAGTTCAGTCCAGACATCCTCCCGTTTCAACCGATAGGATACGAAGATGGAAATGAGTAATGCACCTACAGGCAATCCGAAGTTACTCGTTATATAATCAGCGAAATCGAAGAAGTTCTTGCCTCCGATAAGAAACTCATCGAATACACCAAATGATAGAGCGCTCGGGATTCCCGCAATGAAAACGAGGATCCCGATCAGCCAAGTAAACGGCACTCGTTTGTTCTGATTCCCCTTGGACAAGGCAGCGACCCCGATCTCTAAGATGGAGAAAGCCGATGTCAGGGTGGCAAACAGTAACAGGATAAGGAACACGGTTAAGAATATCCCACCGAATGCAATCTCATTGAAAACGGCAGGAAGGACCACAAAGGCAATCCCGGGTCCTTCATCAGGTTTGAAGCCGAGTGCATACACGGCCGGGAAGATCACCAGACCCGCGAGCAGGGAAATAAAGATATTCAGACTTGAAACACTGATGGCGGACCTGGGCATGCTGTCTTCTTTGGATAGATACGATGCATACGTCACCATGACGGATAGACCCACCGTTAAAGCAAAGAATGCTTGTCCCAGTGCGAGGAGGACCGTCTCTCCATTCAAATAACTCCAATCAGGGAGTAGCAGGAAGCGTACACCTTCCATCGCCCCATCCAATGTCAGGGACCTGACCACCAGAATAATAAATAATATGAATAGTGCAGGCATCATATAGCGACTGGCACGTTCGATCCCTTTCTGAATCCCGCCCTGTACGACAAGAATCGTGATGACGATGAAGGCGAACTGAGCGATCAGAACTTCTTTTGGATTCGCTATGATGCTTTCAAACAGAGCGCCATATTGTTCTTGCGATTTTCCTATCAAAGAGCCTGTCACACTTCTTGCCAAATAGGAAAGAATCCATCCTCCCACCACACTATAAAAGGATAAGATGATGAACGATACCACCGTTCCCAAATAACCGATCCAGTGCCAACGGGAATGAGGGGCCAATATTTTATAAGAAGTAACAGCATCCGCCCCGGCGCGCCTTCCAATGACAAATTCAGCGAGAAGGATGGGGGTCCCAATTAAAACGGTAAAAAGTATAAAGAGCAAGAAGAAAACACCCCCGCCATTCGCACCGGCCATATAAGGGAATTTCCAAATCGCACCCAAGCCGATGGCAGACCCTGCAGCTGCCAGGATAAAGCCTATCTTAGAAGTCCATTGATCTTTCTTGGCCATACGTAAGATCCCCCTTTCAAAAATTAAGATTTTTCAATCGTACTATGTTTTAGTACCTCTGTACACCGGATTTTTAAATTTTCAATAAATGGGGTATAGGACATGTAATGGTATGAATGAAGAAAGAATAGCACCGCATTTCCATTTATTATGAGTGAAAACGCTTAAAAACATTACTTTTCAACTAATTTTTAGAAAAGAAGTCAAAAACAAGGCAAATAGACTGGAAAATTTCTGAATATGTAGTATACTAATTGTAACAAAACGTTCACAAATTATTCTTTTTTTCGCCACAATTGAAAGCGTTTACTACAAAAATGGAGGAATTGAAATGGATGTCTTTCTAGTATACCTATTCGTCGCAACGGCAACTCCACTTTTTCTTTGGGTCGAACATCGTAAATGGGCGGTCCTTCACATCCCATTTGTTATAGCCTTATGGTCAGTGTTTATCTATTATGTAGCGGTACCGGAACTCGGAGGATGGGGACATGTAACCCTATGGAGTCTGTTCGTGGCTAATCTTGCATTCGCACATATCGCAGCCTTCATGTTATATGCCGTTCCATTTATCCAAAAGCAAAGAAAGAAAAAATCGACGACTGTCAAGAACTTTTAGTCTGACCCGTATTTCATTGGGTTGGGCTTTTTTTTTGCACTGAGGATGATTTCATGTAATCGGACGGAAGACTGAAAATATATAATAGAAGGAGAGAGGTATTGGAACATCCTGCAACTAAAACAAAAGGCACCGCAACGCACCGGTTTCACTCTGTTTTAATAAAATGAATTATTGGGAAGCATAACTAGTGAGAAAGCAAATATAGACGGATTGTAGGATGTATATGAATGAGGGTAAAGAAAATCCCTTTGCTGAATTCGCGATTCTATGATATAATCTACAATTGCGTGTAAAGACGAAAAATAATATATATACTAGGAGTGTTACCATGACTACAAAATTCGAAACAGGAACTGTTGTAACAGGTAAAGTTACAGGCATTCAACCATACGGTGCATTCGTTGCACTTGACGAAGAAACTCAAGGATTAGTTCATATCTCTGAAATCACTCACGGATTTGTTAAAGACGTTAGTGAGCACCTTTCAGTAGGCGACGAAGTAAAGGTTAAAGTATTATCAGTGGACGAAGCAGCTGGTAAAATCAGCCTTTCTATCCGTGCTACAGAAGAAGCTCCTGCTCAACAAGCGAAGCCGGCAGCAGCGAAAAAGCCTCGCCGTCAAGGTCAAGGAAGTGTGAAACAAGCAACTGAAGAAACAACTCCAGCAGGTTTCAACACTCTTAAGGACAAGCTTGAAGAGTGGATTGAGCAATCAGAACGTCAAGATCTAATCAAGAAATAATAGTACCAGGTAAAAGACTGTCCATTCGTTAGGCAGTCTTTTTTTGTTTTTTTACACTCCAGTTAATTTCTTTTATAATAGAGGTTTTACCTATATCGTATCGAAAAAGTATTACAGAAGGTGAATAGGGAAGGTGGCAGGAATTGAAAGAGAAAATCAGTGATCTAATAGCCTGGGATGAATGCCCTCACGTTCTTTATGCCTATCAAGATAGAGAATGTTACTTAAATAATGCGATAACCTATACACTTGATGGGATTGATATGGGAGGAACTGTCCTTTTGATTGAAAACGAGATGCTTTAAAGAAAAGTCACGGGCACCTCATGTCAGATGAAGATATTGTGACCTCGAAAATATATAGTAAGCAAATTAGATAGTGACAAGTAAGATGGTCCTCAAAATGTTGGGATCATCTTTTTTTATATGAACGTTGTCATATGATGAGAGGATTCATCATAAATTAACGAAAAATAAAGAATTTTACAACAATATACTTGTCCGTACCTCCTAAATGACATATAATGAAAAATGAAAGCGCTTAACTAAATAAAAATACATAAAATCGGGAGGAACTTAGATGCTTTATAATAATCCGAATACAGAAGGTTCGTTGGTCCAATTCAAAGACAAGTATGAGAACTTTATCGGTGGGGAATATGTTCCGCCTGCAAGCGGGGAATATTTTGAAAATGTATCTCCTGTAACGGGCCAAGTATTCACCAAAATCGCCCGTTCAAATAAAGACGACGTAGAAAAGGCATTGGACGCGGCTCATGCTGCGAAAGACGCATGGGGGAAAACGTCTGTAGCAGAAAGAGCCAATATCCTGAACAAAATCGCCGATCGCATGGAAGAGAATCTTGAAATGCTTGCGGTAGCTGAAACATGGGATAACGGGAAGCCGGTCCGTGAAACGATGGCTGCTGACTTACCGCTCGCGGTCGATCATTTCCGCTACTTCGCAGGATGCATTAGAGGCCAGGAAGGATCACTTGGAGAAATCGATAACGATACGGTTTCTTATCACTTCCATGAGCCGATCGGGGTTGTGGCCCAGATCATTCCTTGGAATTTCCCGATCCTGATGGCGGTATGGAAGATCGCACCTGCCCTTGCTGCAGGAAACTGTGTTGTACTGAAGCCGGCAGAGCAGACGCCTGCGTCCATCATGGTACTGGTTGAACTGATTGAAGACCTGCTGCCAAAAGGTGTTCTGAATGTGGTACAGGGATTTGGAGTGGAAGCAGGTAAGCCACTTGCACAAAGCAAGCGCGTTGGGAAAGTGGCCTTCACGGGTGAAACGACAACCGGCCGCCTGATCATGCAATATGCTTCACAAAACATCATTCCTGTTACATTGGAGCTTGGTGGGAAATCACCTAATATCTTCTTTGAGGATGTTATGGATCAGGATGATGACTTCCTTGATAAAGCAGTCGAAGGGTTCGTCATGTTTGCCCTGAATCAAGGAGAAGTGTGTACCTGTCCTTCAAGAGCCCTGATCCAGGAATCCATCTACGATAAGTTCATGGAGCGTGCGATTGAGCGGGTGAAACAAATCAAGCAGGGGAATCCGCTGGATACGGACACGATGCTTGGTGCCCAGGCTTCTCAGGAGCAATTGGATAAAATCCTTTCTTATATTGAAATCGGAAAAGAAGAAGGGGCAGAAGTATTGATCGGTGGAGAGCAGAATAAACTCGAAGGCGATCATGAAGCAGGATTCTACGTGAAGCCGACCGTTTTCAAGGGCGACAATAAAATGCGTATTTTCCAGGAAGAAATCTTTGGGCCTGTTGTTTCCGTGACGACGTTCAAGACGAAGGAAGAAGCCCTTGAAATCGCCAACGACACTCTTTATGGTCTTGGTGCGGGTGTGTGGACGCGTGACATGAACACGGCTTACCGTTTCGGAAGGGAAGTTCAGGCAGGACGCGTATGGACCAACTGCTACCACCAATATCCGGCACATGCAGCATTCGGTGGCTACAAAATGTCCGGAATCGGTCGTGAAAATCATAAAATGATGCTGTCACACTATCAACAAACGAAGAATTTACTAGTCAGCTATAGCCCCAAAGCGTTAGGATTCTTCTAAAATGGAACAGCGACTAGAGGCGACAGAACAAGCCCTCCAGCTGATCGAAACGTTAAAGGGAAAGCATGGTGCCCTCTTGTTTCATCAGTCCGGTGGATGTTGTGATGGCAGTTCCCCTATGTGTTTGAGTCAAGATGATCTGATCATCGGTGACAGTGATGTATTGGTAGGTACTGTAGCCGACTGTCCTTTCTATATGAACGAGCAGCAATATGAATATTGGAAGCATTTCCGGATCATATTGGATGTGAGGGAAGGCAGAGGGGGAGTATTCTCCCTGGAATCCACGGAAGGCGTACGATTCATTACAGATTCTAAATTGATGAAGGTTTAAAATGTACATTTTTAGAGGCAGCCTGTTTTACAGGTTGTCTCTTTTTTTTGAGAAGTATCAACCGTCCTACATAAAACGTCAAATTTCACCGCCGCCAAACAACGCCAACCGCCACTTTACAACCCAACAAAAAAACCACTTCCTTAAAAAGAGAAAGCGGTCTCCAACCAATCAAAACGAATTCCGCTCGATCCCGTATTTCCGTATCCGGTACTGTAGATTCTGTCTGCTCATACCCAGTGATTTCGCGGTCTTGGTGATATTGAAGTCATGGTATTTCAATGCCTTCTGAATATAATAGGTTTCGGCTTCCTCTATGAAAATCTCCAACGGCTTGATTTCCGTGCCTGATTGATAGAGGAATTCCGATCCATCCTGGCTTTCATCATCTGTCACGCTATGTTGGATCCTCTGCCTGAATCCGAAAGGCAGATGCTTGTATCCAATTTTTTCCTCAAACCCTACGAGGTTGAATGCCCCTTCCATGACATGCTCAAGCTCCCGTACATTCCCCGGCCAGTCATACTGTTGGAAAATCTCCCGCACTTCGTCGGATATCCCCTTGATATTCATGGCAAAATGATGGTTGAACTGGTTAATGAAATAATCCACAAGCTGGGGCAGATCTTCTTTTCTCGAACGGAGAGAAGGAATGAAAACGGACACGATGCTCAGACGATAATACAGGTCCTTCAATAACCGCCCTTCTGCAATGGCGTCGATCGGATCCTCATTAACCGTTGCCATCACCCTGACGTCAAATGGAAGGTCCGTCCCTCTTGAGAGGAAGTTTAACAGTTTCTCTTGAAGGGAAGGGGTTAATGAGTTGATTTCGTCGAGGAGGAGAGTCCCTCCCTGTGCCTGTCGGAAGAGAGAGGGGCGGTGATGTTCAGGGTCTTTCCCCTCACTCATGTCGTGAAAAAGAATTTCTTCAAGCATGTCATCACGCAGAGAAGAGCAATTCTGGGTGATGAAGGGACGGTTGGCACGGGCGCTGTCGTTGTGGATGCTTTGGGCGAACAGTTCCTTTCCGGTCCCGATTTCGCCGCAGATCAAGACAGGGTAAGAGGTCCGCGTCGCCTGTTTCCCTGTTTCGACAGCGTCCTCGAGACGAGGATGATGCCCTATGATGCTGTCGAATGTGAAGAAGCTGCTGGGCTTTTTATGTATATGATCCCTCATCACCTTCTCGAGTTTGGTGATGTCCCTGGCAATTTCGATGGCTCCGATCAACACTTCATCGAGAAAAATCGGGAACGTGTCATTCATCGTCGTGATTTCGATTCCGTTCATATTAAAGTAAGTCTGCTTGACATTGAGGGTAGGTTTATTTGTTTTCAGCACCTTTAAAAGGGTGCTTTCTTCCTCGGAGTGAAATTGAAAAACATCCAGCAGATTTTTATCGAGGACGTCTTCAATGTCCATTCCTTCGATTTCACGCATCTTGCGATTGTAGATGATGGTTCTCCCGGCAGAATCGATGACATGGACGCCTGATTCGAGATGTTCAGCGACTTTTTCATACATATACAATCGTTTTTCGGATTCCAACATGCTGTTTCTCTCCTCTTATAAATCTATTGTTCTTATTTATTTCCCTTACTGACACGGATGAAATCAAGCCCCCATCTCATCGGGAATCGCAAAAAGAGTGGAATGATAAAAAATTTTAAAAAAACTCTTGAAAAACGCAACTATCTTTTGCATTATTATAAATGTAAGGGTTTTCGAAATGCAAATTTTTTTTGCATGCTTGAGGAGGAAGATAAATACAATCTTTCTTTAAGGGGGCAGACCGGATGATTTTCTGCTTCACCTTCAAGTGAAAACAACAACAGTAACACGCAAAGAGTGAAAACGGGAGGGGCCTTTGAATACAGGGGCTCCATCCTTTTATAAAAAAGATAAAGGTTTAAAATAGGTAAGGAGGAATCAGTATGACAGTAAGTACGCATTCGATCATTGAACAAACAGAAAAGTATGGTGCCAAAAATTATCTTCCACTTCCCATCGTTATTTCAGAAGCGGAAGGTGTATGGGTGAAGGATCCTGAAGGCAATAAGTATATGGATATGCTCAGCGCCTATTCAGCGGTCAACCAGGGACATCGTCATCCCAAGATCATCCAGGCGTTGAAAGATCAGGCAGACCGTGTGACACTGACGTCACGTGCGTTCCATAATGATCAATTGGCACCTTGGTATGAGAGAATCTGTAAGCTGACGGGTAAAGACATGGCTCTTCCGATGAATACAGGTGCCGAAGCTGTGGAAACGGCGATCAAGACGGCTCGCCGCTGGGCGTATGATGTGAAGGGTGTTGCTGAAAACAGCGCTGAAATCATCGCTTGTAACGGAAACTTCCACGGCAGGACGATGACAGCTGTGTCCCTTTCTTCAGAAGAGGAATACAAGCGGGGCTTCGGTCCGATGCTTCCGGGAATCAACCTGATTCCTTACGGGGATCTGGACGCATTGAAAGAAGCGATCACACCAAACACAGCGGCGTTCCTCATCGAACCGATCCAAGGGGAAGCAGGAATCGTATTCCCTCCAAAAGGATTCCTGAAAGCGGCTTATGAATTGTGTAAGGAGAATAATGTCCTTTTCATTGCAGATGAAATCCAGGCAGGGCTGGCCCGTTCCGGAAAAATGTTTGCATGTGAGTGGGAAGATGTCAATCCTGATATGTACATCCTTGGAAAAGCACTGGGAGGGGGAGTATTCCCGATTTCATGTGTGGTTGCAGATGAAGAAGTGCTTGGCGTATTCAATCCAGGTTCCCATGGCTCGACGTTCGGTGGGAATCCGATGGCATGTGCGGTTTCTGTAGCGTCCCTAGATGTATTGATCGATGAAGATCTTGCTGGCCGTTCCCTTCAAATGGGAGAATACTTTATGAGTAAACTTCGTGAGATAGATAATCCTATGATTAAGGAAGTTCGTGGAAGCGGATTATTTATCGGGGTGGAATTGACAGAACCGGCCCGCAAATACTGTGAACAACTGAAAGAAGAAGGACTGCTTTGTAAAGAAACGCATGATACAGTCATCCGTTTTGCCCCGCCGCTGGTCATCTCACAAGAAGACCTCGATTGGGCCATCGAAAGAATCAAAAAAGTACTGTCTTGATAGAATAGGCGGACTGAGAAGTTTTTTTCTTGAATAGCCTTGAAAACGCTTGAAAATAAAAATTATTTCTTTCCCAAGTCAATGGTTTAAGATACGGTAATGTGTTACAATAACAACGTTTCAGATCACATAATAAAGAGGCGAATGTTTACAATGGGAGAAAACCTTAATCTGTTTACTTCTACACAGCATGTCATTAATGATGCTTTATCGAAGCTTGGATATACGGAAGAAATGTATGAACTTCTGAAAGAGCCGATTCGTATGTTGACCGTCCGGATCCCGGTTCGAATGGACGATGGCAGTATCAAAGTATTTACAGGCTACCGTGCACAACATAACGATGCAGTAGGTCCAACAAAGGGTGGCGTAAGATTCCATCCTGAAGTGGATGAAGAGGAAGTCAAGGCTTTGTCCATGTGGATGAGCTTGAAGTGCGGAATTGTGGATCTGCCTTATGGTGGAGGAAAAGGCGGCATCATCTGTGATCCGCGCACGATGTCCTTCACTGAACTTGAGAAACTCAGCCGCGGCTACGTACGTGCCATCAGTCAAATCGTTGGGCCGACAAAGGATATCCCGGCACCTGATGTGTACACAAACTCTCAGATCATGGCTTGGATGATGGATGAATACAGCCGTCTCCGTGAAAATGACTCACCGGGATTCATTACGGGAAAACCGATCGTCCTTGGTGGTTCCCAAGGTCGTGAAAAAGCAACGGCTCAAGGTGTGACCATCTGTATCGAACAAGCAGCAAAGAAACGCGGCATCGATATTAAAGGTGCACGCGTCGTCATCCAGGGATTCGGTAATGCCGGAAGCTTCCTTGCAAAATTCATGAATGATGCCGGTGCAAAGGTCATCGCGATTTCCGATGCCCATGGAGCTCTTCATGATCCGGCTGGTTTGGATATTGATTATCTGTTGGATCGCAGGGACAGCTTCGGTACCGTAACGACTTTATTTGAAAACACGATTTCAAATAAGGAACTGCTGGAACTCGAGTGTGACATCCTTGTACCTGCAGCGATTTCAAATCAGATCACGGAAGACAATGTCTATGATATTAAAGCATCCATTGTGGTAGAAGCTGCAAACGGTCCTACTACCTTCGAAGCAACACGAATCCTGTCAGAAAGAGGGATCCTCCTGGTTCCGGACGTACTTGCCAGTGCCGGAGGGGTAACGGTTTCTTATTTCGAATGGGTTCAGAACAATCAAGGGTACTACTGGACAGAAGAAGAAGTAAACGAGAAGCTTTATGCTAAACTTGTCGAAGCTTTCAACAATGTATACGAAACATCTCAGAATCGTCGAGTGAATATGCGACTAGCCGCATACATGGTCGGCGCACGCAAAATGGCTGAAGCCTCAAGATTTAGAGGTTGGGTGTAACGATCGCATAAATAAGAAGAACGTATTCTCATTTTATATGAGATACGTTCTTTTATTTTATTTAAAGGAGTTCCCGAAATGAATGTAGAAATGATTAGGAAGCGGTGGTTTAGGGTAAAATCACTGAAAATGCGCATTGCTCTTGAAATTTTTGTTCTTATGTTTAAACTTATAAACATTAAAGATTCGGAGGGAAACAAATGTCTACTGAATTGTTCATAGAGGAAGCTTCTCTCGAGGCGATAGAAGCAAGCCTTCAACAGCATAAGCAATTTTTTAAGTCCGGGGTGACCCGTCCCCTTCAATACAGAAAAGAATTGTTAGAAAAATTCTCCACCGTCATAAAAAATCATGAAACAGAAATCATCAGTGCCCTGAATAAAGACTTGAATAAATCCGAGATGGAAGCGTACACGACGGAAATCGGCATCCTTCTGGAGGAGATTCGATTCGTCCTTAAGAATATCGATGAGTGGGCAGAACCGAAAAAAATGAAAACGGCGAAAACCCATATTGGATCGAAGTCCTATACTGTGCCGGAGCCATACGGAGTCACCTTGATCATCGCACCGTGGAATTATCCGGTTCAGCTTGCCCTGGCGCCGGTCATCGGAGCGATTGCTGCGGGGAATACGGCGATCATCAAACCGTCGGAGCTCACCCCGACGACTTCTGCATTACTCGCTCAAATGATCAACACACATTTTGATCCAAGGCAGTTGTTCGTCATAGAGGGCGGTGTGGAGACGACCCAAAATCTTCTCAAACAGCCCTTTGAATATATTTTTTTCACCGGAAGTGTGCCTGTCGGGAAAGTGGTCATGGAAGCCGCGGCCAAGCAGTTGATCCCGGTAACCCTTGAATTGGGCGGGAAAAGCCCGTGTATCGTCGATGAAACCGCTGATATTCCCCTTGCCGCGAAGCGTATTGCTTTCGGAAAGGTGACAAATGCAGGGCAGACTTGCATCGCACCGGATTATTTATTTATTCATAAAAGCAAGAAAGATGAATTCATCACTGAATTTAAGAAAACGGTGATTGAGTTTTATGGGACTGAGCCTTTGAAAAGCGAAAAATTCGGACGGATTGTCAACGAGCGTCATTTCAATCGTCTGACAAGCTATCTGGAAGACGGGGAGATCCTTTTAGGTGGAAATACAGATCCCGGGAGCTTAAAAATCGAACCGACCTTAATGGAACCAAGGGATTTTTCCGTACCGGTGATGAAGGATGAGATTTTCGGCCCTGTTTTTCCTGTCATCGAGTATGAGGACCTGAATGAAGTCATCGAGTTTGTGACCGAACGTCCGAAACCCCTTGCCCTTTATTTGTTCACCAGCAATCCTGTTACTGAAGAGAGGATCAACGGATCGATTTCCTACGGGGGCGGATGTGTGAATGATACGCTCATGCACATCGTCACGCCTTATCTTCCTTTCGGCGGGGTAGGGGAGAGCGGAATCGGAAATTATCACGGGGAATCGAGCTTTTCGACCTTCTCCCATTATAAGAGCATCTTGAAACAGACGACGAAGTTCGATATGAGCTTCCGTTATCCAAGTGGGCGATTCGGCATGAGGATCATCAAGAAGTTATTGAAATGATAAAAGGTGACCCGGGCTGGGTCACCTTTTTAGTTGAGGTTCTTATATTATCTTGTCGGCTCTGTATGCGGTTCTCTTTCAAGCTCTTCCGTCGGTTTGAACAAGAGACCAAGGTTGATGAGGCCGGCAATCCCGACTAAACCGTAAACGATCCGGGATAGAGCCGCATCTTGTCCGCCAAAGATGGCTGCTACAAGATCAAATTGAAAGAAACCGATAAGTCCCCAGTTGATAGCACCAATGATCGTAAGCACCAAAGCAATACGCTGAATACCACTCATGTTGTTTTCCTCCTTTAATTCAATGGCTCATTCATAAGTTTCCCCCAAAGCCCATTCCTATTCATACTGCCTATAGTAAAATTTCCTTGTGCAAGTTCTTTGCAATTTGGGGATGATATATTCGATAATAGAAAATGTGCTAAGAACATTTTGGGTAACGAAATAATTCGGCCCTTACAGAATAGAAGGAGGTAGCAAATAATGAATGACTTTACATTTTACAATCCGACTAAATTAATTTTTGGTAAAGGACAAGTAGAACAATTGAAAGAATTGGTGCCTCAATATGGTAAAAAGGTGCTTGTCGTTTACGGCGGGGGAAGCATCAAGCGTAACGGACTATACGATCAAGTGATGTCAGTGCTGAAAGGGACTGACAGTGAAGTACATGAATTATCCGGAGTTGAGCCGAATCCACGTCTTTCTACAGTTAGACGAGGAGTAGAAATCGCGAAAGAGAAGAATATCGACTTTATCCTGGCCGTCGGCGGCGGAAGCGTCATCGATTGTACGAAAGCCATCGCTGCAGGAGCAAAATATGATGGAGACGCTTGGGATCTAGTAACAAAGAAATCCTTCGCGAAAGAAGCCCTTCCATTCGGAACGGTTCTTACTTTGGCTGCGACGGGTTCTGAAATGAATGCCGGATCGGTTATCACAAACTGGGAAACAAATGAAAAATATGGTTGGGGAAGCCCGGTGACATTCCCTCAATTCTCCATCCTGGATCCGGAAAATACGTTTACCGTACCAAAGGATCATACCATCTATGGCATGGTGGACATGATGAGTCACGTGTTTGAACAGTATTTCAATAATGCGACAAACACACCGCTTCAAGACCGCATGTGTGAATCTGTTCTGAAAACAGTGATCGAAACAGCTCCGAAGCTGATCAATGATCTGGAAAACTATGAGCTTCGTGAGACGATTCTGTACTCCGGTACGATTGCCCTTAATGGAATGCTGCAAATGGGTTATAACGGTGACTGGGCAAGCCATAACATCGAGCATGCTGTATCAGCTGTATATGACATCCCGCATGCAGGTGGACTTGCAATCCTGTTCCCGAACTGGATGAAGCATAACCTGAATGTGAATCCATCACGATTTGCCCAAATGGCTGAACGTGTATTCAACGTCGACCCAGCAGGTAAATCGGAAGAAGAAGTAGCCCTTGAAGGAATTGATAAGCTTCGTGAATTCTGGTCAAGCCTGGGTGCTCCAACACGCCTGGCGGACTATGACATCGATGATAGCCAGATCGACCTTATGGCGGACAAAGCAATGGTGAACGGAGAGTTCGGTAACTTCAACAAACTGAACAAAGACGACGTTCTTGCGATTTTAAGAGCATCTCTATAATGTAATGGAGAGGGACGGACCTTGATGAACGAGGTCCTTCCCTCTTTTTTGTTTACATCGGCAGATTCCAAAAATATCGTGTTTTCTTCCCAGTAATTAGGGGAACATAAACAGGTGAGGCTAGGCATAAATAAAAATTTTATCATGCACACGCTTACATAGAGGGAGCTTTCTTGATTCTCGGGTCAGCTTTCGATAAAGTGAGATAGAAGAAAATATTTTAATCGGAGGATGGTTATGACACACATTCGTTTTGATTATTCAAAAGCGTTATCGTTTTTTGGAGAACACGAACTTACATACTTAAGTGATGCGGTTAAGGTTGCCCATCATTCACTTCATGAACAAACAGGTGCCGGGAGCGACTTCCTGGGTTGGATCGACCTTCCTGTGGATTACGACAAAGAAGAATTTTCACGCATTCAGAAATCAGCGGAGAAAATCAAGAATGATTCAGATATCCTTCTTGTGATTGGAATCGGTGGATCTTACCTCGGGGCGCGTGCAGCGATTGAAATGCTGAATCACAGTTTCTACAATGCCCTTCCGAAAGATAAGCGTTCCACTCCACAAGTGTTATTCGTTGGACAAAATATCAGCTCCACATACATGAGAGACTTAATGGATCTTCTTGATGGAAAAGATTTCTCCATCAATGTGATCTCAAAGTCCGGAACAACGACAGAACCTGCCCTTGCTTTCCGTATCTTCCGTAATATGTTGGAAGAAAAATACGGAGTGGAAGAAGCACGCAAGCGTATTTATGCCACTACGGATAAATCAAAGGGAGCCCTGAAGACACTGGCAACGGACGAAGGCTATGAAACATTCGTCGTTCCTGATGATATCGGAGGACGCTATTCTGTCCTGACAGCAGTAGGGTTGCTGCCGATTGCCGTCAGCGGAGTGGAGATCGAAACGATGATGAACGGTGCGGCACAGGCACGTGAAGATTTCGGTAAATCCGAGCTGACAGAAAACCCTGCCTATCAATATGCTGCGGTTCGTAACGCTCTTTACAACAAAGGAAAGACAATCGAAATGCTCATCAACTATGAGCCGGGATTACAGTACTTTGCTGAATGGTGGAAGCAGCTGTTCGGTGAAAGTGAAGGAAAAGACCAAAAAGGCATTTATCCTTCTTCTGCGAACTTCTCGACAGATCTTCATTCTCTTGGACAATATGTTCAGGAAGGGCGCCGTGACATTTTCGAAACCGTCATCAAGGTTTCAGAGCCCCGTCATGAGCTGAAAATCGAGAAAGCCGACAGTGACCTGGATGGATTGAACTATCTTGCTGGTGAAACGGTGGACTTCGTGAACAATAAAGCATTTGAAGGTACACTGCTTGCCCATACAGATGGAGGGGTACCTAACCTGATTGTGGAGATTCCTGCTATGGATGCCTACACATTCGGTTACCTTGTGTACTTCTTCGAGAAAGCATGTGCCATGAGTGGATATCTTCTTGGTGTGAATCCTTTCGATCAGCCGGGAGTGGAAGCATATAAAGTAAATATGTTCGCCCTTCTAGGAAAACCAGGCTTTGAAGAAAAGAAAGCCGAGCTTGAAAAACGTCTGAAATAATGAAAAAGAGCACTGAGTAAATCTCAGTGCTCTTTTTACATTTTTCTTTTCTTTTAGGAGAAACTATCCCTAAAAGAAAGGGGATGCATCCACGTGATTGAGCTTTCATCGAGCATTGAAGGACAGCATTATCAACTATATAAACTGGAACAGCTACTAAAGCCGCTTGGATATTCGATCGGCGGTAACTGGGATTACGATCACGGCTACTTCGATTATAAAATTGATGACGAGGTCGGGTATCAATTTTTAAGAGTGCCGTTCACCTCGGTGGACGGTCAGCTGGACTCAAGGGGGGCTACCGTTGAATTCGGTAAACCGTTCCTTCTTTCTCATAAGTATCAGATTGGTCTGGACGATTTTGCGTCGACAGGGAACTTTTCAGGTTCTGTCAATCAATTTTCAGAGCCACAGGATCCCGATGCAAGTTTTCCTGAAAAGTACATTGCTGTTGGGAAGGAACTTGTGAAAGAACTCGAGAGCACCCTGTTTTCTAGTTAGAAATCACAAAAAGTTCGTCTGATGCTTCAACAATCGTCGTTAAAGGAGGATTCACTGTTGTGTTTTCTCCTTTTTTTATGCCCAGAAGGATGATGTTGTTCTTAAGTAGATGTCCACTAAGAGAGTGGAAGTCCTCATTGATGTACTCTTCTGCAACAGGGATCAGCTTCAGATTATTTCCTTTCAGGTGATTCAAAAGCTTTAAGATCGTTTTAGACATACCTTGGGATATGATACTGTTCATCATCACAAAGCTGGTTTGCAAATTCGTCTGGATGACTTCATCGGCTCCTGCCCGCTTTGCATTCGCTACTTGGTCCTTTTGAAGGATCTCCACCACTGTATATAACTCGGGATGGTTTCCTTTGAGGGCAAGGAGTGTCAGGACCGAATTCATGTCAGAGGTCATCTCATCCTTATTTTGATCGGCGGTGATGATGGCAATCGACGCTTCATGAAGATTGACTTTCTTCAGGATCGAGTCCCTGAATGGGGTCCCTTTCACGAAGTGGATATATTTATTGTTATAAGGGTTCTTCTGAAGAGTTTCATCAACCAAAATGATATCACACCGGGAATGCAGGGAGGTCAATTGATTGATCACTTCCCGAGCACGCTCATTCCAGCCCACGATGATGACATGATCCCTGCCTTTAAACGTCGCCTTTCCTTCCAGATAGGCGTTTTGTGTCATAACGGTTTCGGCGGCCAGAGTGACGAAATAGGTTGAGAGGAAGCCGGCACCAACCAGGATCAGGACAATCCCGAGAAATCTTCCTTCGAATGTTAATGGAACAAAGTCTCCATATCCTACAGTGGAGGTCGTAATGATGGCCCACCAGATCCCATCAAATAAAGAGGGGAAGGTATCGGGCTCTATAAAATGAATGATCGTGCCAAACGAAATCATCAGCGTAATGGCGATCGTGAATATTCGAATAACCAAAGGCCAGCGCAAGAACCCATGAAACATTTGCTGTACCATTTTACCAGCTCCTTTTTCATCTGCACTGACCATTATTTCCTTTTCAGGTTCTTCTAAAACTCAGAAAGCGATTCTTTCTTTAACAAACTATACATATATGCGTCAAATGCGTGGTCATCCTGAAGGATATATTCCCTCAGCAAACCTTCCTGCTTGAATCCTAGCTTCTCAACTACCCGTGATGATGCCTTATTATACGGAACGATCACTGCACCTATACGGTTCATTCCTTTTTCTGAAAAGAGGTAACGAAGTAGTGGGGATAGGGCTTCACCCATAATTCCCTTGCCCCAGTGGCCGGGATGCAGGTCATATCCGATTTCGCAGCGTTTGTAAGCTTTCGAAATGCCATGGAACCCGCATGTCCCGATCATCTTGTTGGAATTTTTCTCCACGATGGCCCAACGCATGGGACCACCTGATTCCAGGTGCTTTTCATAGTTTTCAACCATGCTGACCGCCACTTCTTTCGATTCAATCGGACTCATGCCGAAATAGCGGAGAACGTCCACGGACGTATAGAGTTCATAAAGAAAATCGACATCTTCCATTGTAATCTGTCTTAAAATCAATCTCTCTGTTTCAAATACTGGATACTTTTCCATATTTATCAACCCCTTTATAGAAGAAAGTATACCATGGAAAAACCCTTGGCAGGGGGGCAAAATCATCTACGTATAAAAGCCTCTGCCGAATTGGGCAGAGGCTCCTTCATTATGACTTGAATCCTGCTGTTGGCCGTCGGTTCCATCCTTTTTTCGAATGAAATGAACCATCCTTCACGTCCGTCAGAAGGGAGGGTTCACATTCGGAAATGGAGGATTGACCTGAAAGGGCCAATGTTAAATCGAGATCGGACAGTATATTCCGGATCACGTCTTTCACCCCTTGTTCACCTGCCAGGGTCAGTCCGTACATATAGGGTCTGCCGATGAGAACGGAACTTGCTCCGAGCGCCATGGCTTTCACGACATCGGCTCCACGCCGGATGCCGCTGTCAAAGAGCACCGGGATACGGCCGTTCACGACCTCACATATCACCGGAAGGGAGTCTAAGGCTCCGATGGCCCCGTCGACCTGTCTTCCACCGTGATTGGAAACGATGATGCCATCCATTCCCCGGTCGACGGCAAGCTTGGCGTCGTCGGGATGGAGAATGCCTTTCAAGAGGATCGGCAGACGTGTATGTTCACGCAGAAAGTCCAGGTCATCCCATGTAAGTCTTGCATTGCCGAACACTTGGGACCAGAGGATGGCAGCTGCATTCCGGTCCACTTCAGGGGGTTCTTTCAACCTTGAACGAAAGACGGGGTCGCTCACGTAATTACCGACTCCTTCTCCGGAAAGAAAGGGAAGATAGGCGTTTTCAAGGTCGTATTCACGCCAGGCCATCATCGGGGCATCAAGTGTCACGACGATAGCGGAGTATCCTGACGCTTCAGCCCTTTTAAGCATACTGGCTGCAATCTCAAGGTCATTACTCCAATACAGCTGGAACCATCTTTTGGAGTCCCCCATGACGGAAGCGATTTCTTCCATGGAGTAAGTGGACGCTGAACTCGCAATGAACGGGACATTCATGGATGCCGCCCCGCGGGCAGACGCCAGCTCCCCATCAGGGTGAACAATGGATTGCACTCCGATCGGTGCAAGGAGGAGGGGGGACGAGTAGGTTTCTCCAAATAACGTCACGTTCAGATCGCGGTTCTCGACGTTATTCAGCATACGGGGGACGATCTGCCAGCGGTCAAGGGCACTTCTGTTCGCGCGCATCGTCCCTTCGCTTCCGGCACCTCCTGCCACATAATAAAAAGGGCCGTCCTCAAGCTTTTCCCGTGCCTTTTGCTCCAGCTCCTCAAACCGGAAAGGGATGGAGGGACGGACCTTCCTTTGATAGATTTCATTTTGTACATGGTTTCCATACTGATTCATGGTATTCTTCTCCTTTCATATCAGCCGGAGTATGTGTGAATCAATAAAAGGGCATATGTATTCGCAGGCTTGTCATTATAAAAAAATGGTACTCGCTATATTCAGAAAAGTCAATCTATATTGCGTTTAAAGTAAAGAACAAATTGACATCGAATCATTAACCTTTTGTCTGCCCAATAAATAACTGAATAAGGCAACATAAGAAGAATGAAAATTTTTCTTCTAGTCATAAGGTTGCAAATAGTAATTAGTGATGTTACTTTTTATTAATTAAAATACTATAAAAACAATGTTATTTAAGTTAGATAGAATAAGGAGTGGTGATTCATGAAAATTCAAAATTGTTGTTCAGCATCTAGAGAGAGAGAAGGGAATACTGTTAAAGATTTTCAAGGTATTATTCTACGTGGGGAATCTAATCAGCTGCGACATAGTGAAAATTTGATAGAGCTTCCGGGTGGAAGATTTCTTATGGGAACTGATGAAAAAATAGGTTATCCCAGAGATGGTGAGGGTCCACTTCGAACCGTAAACTTGAAACCCTTTGCCATAGACCGTTACTCCGTGACGAACAGCCAATTTCAAGAGTTTACTGAAGAGACAGGATATGTGACAGAAGCAGAATGTTTTGGATGGTCTTTTGTCTTTCATTTACTTGTGTCAGAAAAGGTTAAAAAAAATGTAATCAACTCTGTCAGAGAGACTCCATGGTGGCTTGTTGTAAACGGGGCTTATTGGAAACAGCCGGAAGGTCCAGATTCCTCCATAGAGAATCGGTCAGACCACCCTGTGGTTCATATTTCTTGGAATGATGCCCATGCGTATTGTAATTGGTCTGGAAAGAGATTACCTACAGAAGCAGAATGGGAATATGCGGCACGAGGTGGTCTGGTTAGTAACAGATTTCCTTGGGGTAATGAGCTCCATTTGAATGGTGAGCATCAATGTAATATATGGCAAGGTAAGTTTCCCATCACCAATACGGGAGAGGATGGGTATATATCAACTGCTCCAGTTCATGCCTTTTCGCCGAATGGATTCGGCCTTTATAATGTTTCCGGGAATGTTTGGGAATGGTGTGAGGATTGGTTTACCAATAAGCACCCTAAAGTTAAAGTGAGCAATAATCCACATGGACCAGATACTGGGAGAGCTAAAGTAATGAAAGGAGGGTCCTATCTTTGTCATCAATCTTATTGTAATCGTTACCGAGTTGCAGCAAGGACGACAAATACTCCTGACAGCTCAACTGGAAATATTGGATTTAGATGTGCGGCAGATATACAAGCTTAATTTGTTATTAATTTTAATATTTTTAATATTTTATTGTAAACGTTTTCTTCTTGAATTAGAATGAACTCAATGAAACGTTTCAATTGCTAAGTTAATACAATCGTTGTTTTGAAATGTATATTCTATCTTATTAAAGGATGGAACGGAATGCCCACCTTAAAGGATGTGGCAAGACAATCTGAATTGCCTTCACATTGAAGTGGAAATATACTCATACCTATAACCTCCTGGAATATTGCCTCATGGAGGTTTATACAGGCTTTTTATCGAAACGTTTCAACTGTACTTTATCTGAGTCCAATCAACTAATATATAGAAATAATGAAGTTTCATTTAAATGATTATCAGTTGAATTATCTTTTATACGTGGGTCAAGGATGTATACCGTACAACTTGTTTGGGCTCTTCATACTTAAGTCAACTGTTGAAATGGATATCGAAGAAGATTTGCCGGATTATCGATGGACCGGTGAATCTATTAGATGTATTTACGGTATGATTTTGATTCCTATTTAGAAAAGCTGCGCAATCAAGATCGAAATGCGGTTATTGGCAGATTGGAACGCCTATACCTCCCGGAAAAGTTTGAAACAATTAATAATCAAAGGAGGAAATAAAAATGAGAGTTCTCTTGTTAGATTTAGACTCAACAAGACCAGATCACTTGGGTTGCTACGGCTATAATCGAGACACATCACCTAATATCGACCGTATTTGTAAGGAAGGGGTAAAATTTACAAACTATTATACGTCTGACGCCCCATGTGCACCTTCTAGATCTGCCCTCATGTCTGGCCAGCTTGGCATACACAATGGTCTGGTAGGACACGGGGGAACTGCAGGTGATGTACGTCATGATGGACCAACGAGGGATTTTTCTAATCGACTTGCATTGGAGAGCCTGCCTTCTTTTTTAGATCAAGCAGGTATAAAGCCTGTATTAATTAGTCCTTTTGCACAGAGGCACGGTACGTGGAATTTTTATGCAGGATTTCGGGAGATGCACAATACAGGTAAAGCTGGGATAGAATCAGCAGAAGAAGTGACACCTGAAGTTCTGAAATGGCTCGAACATAATGCCGGGGAAGATAATTGGTTCCTCTATGTGAATTATTGGGATCCCCATACCCCATATCGTGCTCCTGAGGAATTTGGAAATCCCTTCGAGAACGATCCCCTTCCAGAATGGATTACAGAAGAAGTGCTTGAAGAACATAAAAAGAAAGTCGGTCCTCATAGTGCCAGTGAGATCAATATGTATGATAATAAACAAAACCCTGATTTTCCAAGATCTCCAGGTGAAATAAAGGACATGGCTGGATTGCGACAGATGATAGATGGGTATGACTGTGGCGTACGCTGGATGGACGAGAACCTGGGGAAAGTATTTAAATCTTTAGAGGATTTGGGAATCATGGAAGAAACCATTATCATCATTACCGGCGATCATGGCGAAAATTTGGGTGAATTAGGGATTTATGGAGAACATGGTACAGCAGACCACGCGACTTGTAACATTCCTATGATCATACGCTGGCCGGGAGTAACGAAACCAGGTCATGTGGATGATGAGCTGCATTATCATTTAGATTTAAATCCTACCCTCGCAGAAATATTAAATCGGATACCGGCAACGGGATGGGACGGCCAAAGTTATGCCCCAGCCTTAAAAGGTGAAACAGGTTCGGGGCGTGATTATTTAGTCGTTTCACAATGTGCACATGTTTGCCAGCGCAGCGTCAGGTTTGATGATTGGCTATATATTCGAACCTACCATGACGGTTATCATTTATTTGATAAGGAAATGCTTTTCAACATTAAGAATGACCCTCATGAAGTTCAAGATGTGGCAAAGGAAAACCCACATATTTGTAAAGAAGCAGTGTACAGATTGAACGAATGGCATGAGGAAATGATGCATACCAGTTCATCAGATGTGGACCCATTATGGACCGTAATGCGTGAAGGCGGCCCATTTCATGCTAAAGGGAATTTACCAAGATATATTCAGCATTTGGAGAAAACTGGACGGGAATATGCAGTAGAAGAACTTAAACGCCGTCACCCTAATGAGTTTAAATGAGACTTTACCCTATTGAGGTAGAGGTATAAGGAGCAGTTGAATTAACTGCTCCTTTATTTGCAAGGGAAAAATAAGAAGTATTGACCAATTGCTACCTCGGGATATATAGGCATTTCGCATGTAACATCCCATAGTAACAGGTCTAAATTAACCTCTTGAAACGAATTCAATTAACATAAAAAGACCACCATTCCATTAAGAAAGGTGGTCTTTTTAAAAGAAACGAACTACTTTTCGGTATGGAGCATAGCGGGATCGAACCGCTGACCTTTTGGCTGCCAGCCAAACGCTCTCCCAGCTGAGCTAATGCCCCGTGATTCGGTCAAGATTTATTATAAGAAAGTTCAGAGTGTTCGTCAATGCTTTTTCATCATATTCTTACGTTTATTTTTTATCTATTGAAAAGCGGCGAGCCAACCGCCGCTTTTTTGGATATGGAACAATCTTCATTTCACATCTTTATTCGCTGATTCCAACTCTTTTATGAGTGCCGAAGCTTTTTCATCAGCGATCACCGTTACATGGTCATGGTTATTCAGGATGGAAGCAGGGAAGCTTTCAGAAATAGTGCCTTCTACTAGTTTTCTAAGTGCTTCCTGTTTCGCTTCGCCTGAAACAAGGAGGAGAATTTCCCTGCTTTTCATGATCGATGAGATTCCCATCGTAATCGCATGTGTCGGTACTTCGTCAATCGAATCAAAATAACGGGCATTTGCCTCTCTTGTAGACTGAGTCAGTTCTACAACATGAGTGCTGGAGTCAAAAGAAGTCCCGGGTTCATTAAATCCGATATGCCCGTTGCTGCCGATCCCCAGTACCTGGATGTCGATGCCGCCGTGGGAACGGATTTTTTCATCATACGCATTGGATTCTTTTTCGGGGTCCGCTGCATCTCCTGAAGGGATATGGGTGTTTTCCGAATCGATATCAATGTGTTTGAATAGGTTCTCATTCATGTATTGGTAGTAGCTGTTCGGGTGTTGAGGGGATAATCCAATGTATTCGTCCAGATTGAAGGAAGATACATGTCGATAAGACGTTCCGTTTTGCTCATGGTCATCAATCAGTGCCTCGTAGAGCCCTTTTGGGGTGCCCCCGGTAGCCAGTCCCAGGGTCAGATTTTCGGATGTTTTCAATTTGGATAATAGATAGTCTGCAGCGACTTGACTCATTTCCTGGTAGTCTTTTACTTCAATTCGTTTCATGAGTGTCATCCTCTCGAATATAGGCTATTTTCCCTTTGCATATCGTGGTGAATACGTCTTTGTTTTCATCCAATAGGACGATATCTGCATCTTTCCGGAGGGCGAGGCTTCCTTTCCGGTCAAAGATGTTTAATTGTTTGGCGGGATTTTCTGCGGTCATTTTGATCGCACTTCTCATATCACCTGTAGTGAATGATTGGATGTTTGAAAAGGCATCCTTCATTTTCAGGACGCTTCCTGCCAATGTGTCTTCATCTAATAGAGCCTTGCCGTCCTTGACCGTCACCATCTGACCGCCGAGATCATACTGACCATTCTTCAGACATTTCGCCCTCATGGAATCGGTGATAAGAATCAATCGTTCATCTGTGATTTGATTGAAAGCCAGTTGAATCACTTCAGGGCGGACGTGGATGCCGTCTGTAATCAATTCAACCATCAGTTCCTTTCGCAGGAAGGAAGCTCCGACTATCCCCGGCTCACGATGATGGAGTCCTGACATTTGATTAAACAAGTGGGTTACATGAGATAAGCCGGCATCAATTGCTTCCTCGACTTCATCGAAGGTTGCACTGGAGTGGCCAACTGAAGAAATGATCCCGTTTTCTTTTAAGTAAGAGATCAATTCATAATCGCCATCAAGCTCGGGAGCGAGGGTGACTAATTTTATATGGTTTTGAGAGAGTGTCTGCCAGCGTTTAAATGTGTCTACACTCGGCTTTTGGATTCGATCGAGAGGCTGTGCGCCTGCCCGGGCAGGATTGATGAACGGTCCTTCTAAGTGAAGGCCGAGAATTTCTGCCTGACCACCTTTTTGATGGTTGGACATATAATCTGCGGTATTCATCAATGCTTTTTCGATTGACTCGGATTCTTCAGTCATGGTTGTGGCAAGGAAGCTCGTGGTTCCTTCTTTCGGAAGGGTTCCGGTCATCGTATCAAGGGCTTCCCTGGTCGCATCCATGGTATCGGCTCCATTTACGCCATGGATATGAATATCTATCATTCCCGGGACCACACTATACCCATGGGGAAGGGAAATCACTTTATACTCTTCTATATCAGTCAAACGGGAGTGGTCTCCCATTTCGGTGATCAAGCCATTTTCTATTTTGATGTAGCCTTTTTCATACACTGTATCTTCTGCATAGATCGTTCCATTCAGTATCAGCAGTTTTTCTATATTTGAGGTCATTGAAATCACTCCTTGTGTCCTTTACCATTCTACAATACCACCAGTAAGTATAGATGTCTATACCAGTTTGTTGGTGAAACACGATATTTTATTACGGCAATATGATAGGGATCAATTTAATCAATAAAGCAATAAGTTCCAACCAATTAATTGGTATAGACATCCATTCCTTTTTAATGATATGATTTTGCCTAAGCGCTTTCACTTGAAATAAAAGGAGAGAATAGTATGTTAGGTTTCTTACAAAGAATTGGTAAATCGCTCATGCTTCCCATCGCGGTTCTGCCTGCAGCTGCATTACTGCTGAGATTGGGTCAGGATGATCTGCTGGGTATCGCGTTCATGTCTGAAGCAGGAGATGCTATATTTAAAAATTTAGCTTTAATCTTTGCCATCGGGGTGGCCATCGGATTTTCAAAAGATGGAAATGGTACAGCCGGTTTGGCGGGTGCCATTGGTTATTTGGTATTAACGGGCGGCTTAAAAGCCCTTGATCCCGATTCCAATATGGCGATTTTTGGAGGGATCATATCAGGAGTCGTGGCAGGCTTATTATATAACCGTTTCAATGATATTAAACTTCCGGCATGGCTCGGATTTTTTGGAGGCAGACGTTTCGTTCCCATTGTGACGGCTGCATCCATGGTTGTACTCGCCGGGATCTTCGGTATCATCTGGCCACCGATCCAGAGCGGGATCAATTCCATCGGTGAATGGATTATCGGGGCAGGTGCGGCAGGAGTCGGTGTGTTCGGCCTGTTGAATCGTCTCCTGATTCCGGTTGGACTGCATCATGTATTGAATACCCTCGTCTGGTTTGAATTCGGTACATTCAAAGATGCAGCGGGTGAAGTCGTGAAAGGGGATATTCCACGTTTCTTCGCAGGGGATCCTACCGCCGGAACGTTCCAAACCGGCTTCTTCCCGATCATGATGTTCGGTCTTCCGGCAGCGTGTCTCGCCATGATCGTGACAGCAAAAAAACATATGCGTGCCAATGTAGCAGGGATGTTAATCGGCCTTGCCGTCACTTCCTTTTTAACAGGGATCACTGAGCCGATTGAATTCAGCTTCATGTTCCTATCTCCTGTGCTTTACGGAATTCACGCTGTCCTGACGGCGAGCTCTATGGTCGTTACCTATGTACTTGGGATTCATCATGGATTCGGTTTCTCGGCAGGTGCCTTTGATTACATCCTTAATTTCAGCATTGGTCAAAAACCTTGGCTGTTACTTGGAGTCGGGATTCTCTACGGGATCATCTACTTCCTCCTCTTCACTTTCTTGATCAAGAAGTTCAATTTGAAGACTCCGGGTCGTGAAGATGATGAAGATGTGGTGGCGCCGGAAAGCTCAGGAGGAAATGGTAAGTACGAAATCATGGCTTCGCATTTCCTTCAAGATCTTGGTGGGAAAGAAAACCTGGCCGTCATTGATAACTGTGCCACACGATTACGTCTCGAAATCAATGATGTCACACTGGTGGACGAAAAAGCGTTAAAAGCTCACGGGGCGAAAGGTGTGATGAAGGTGAATAATCGGAACCTTCAAGTCATTGTAGGAACGGATGTAGAATTTGTGGCAGACGAGCTGAGAAAGCTGAAATAAATGGAGAATGATTGATTCTACTGAGCTGTCCTCATCGGATCGTTGTCTGTTATACACATGATAGATATAATAAAAATAAAACCCGTTATATCGAAAGGAGAACCGTTCGTGGTTAATAAAAATTCTCCTCTTCCTTTGTATTATCAGTTAGAAGAACACCTTAACCATTTAATACAGTCTGAAGAGCTAAAAGCGGGGGACGCCCTGCCGTCTGAACGGGAGCTTGCTGAGTCATTTAAAATCAGCAGGATGACCGTAAGACAGGCGATTACCAATCTGGTGAATAAGAATGTCTTATATAGGGAGAAAGGGCGGGGCACATTCGTCTCCCATCGAAAAATCGAACAAAGCCTTCAAGGACTGACAAGTTTTAGTGAAGATATGAAAAGCAGGGGACTCGAGCCGGGCAATAAATTATTGCATTTTGAAATTTCTCCTGCATCGGAGGATATCCGGGAACTTCTTTCACTGGAGGAAGAAGAGCTTGTGTATACGATGAAGCGGATTCGCCTTGCCAACGGTGAACCGATGGCATTGGAGACGAGTTATATACCCGTTAAGCTGCTTCCTGGATTGAATCAGGAAATATTGGAGAAATCCCTGTATCACTATATCGAAAGAGAGCTGAACCTTCGCATCAGTCATGCCACCCAATCAGTGGAAGCGGCACTTGTGACAGAAGCGGATACGAAGCATCTCAAGGTGAAAAGCAGGGAACCGGTGCTCTTCATCCAGCGGGATTCATTCCTGGAAGACGGAACCCCTTTTGAATTGGTACGATCCGTTTATCGGGCGGATAAATATAAGTTTAAGATCAATCTGGACAGAATGTGAAAAGTGAGCAGGACCCCATTTAAACAGGGGTCCTGCTCTTTTTTGATTACAGTCCTTTTGTTAACAGGGGAATTCGCCCCCGGTACTTCTCGATCAGCCTTTCGTTATGATCACCCGCACCGTTCACGTTTCCACTTATGAAGATAGGAGGCTCAAACCCTCTTTCCGCCATGTGTTCGATGGCACCGGCCATGATGCTATTCAAGATCGCAGCTCCGATGACGGTTGAGGAAGGAGAAAATGGAACAGCCACCCGTTCGTCGGTCATCAGAGCATCCCCTAAGACGGAGTGGTTGTTCACGGCAAGATCCACAACTTCACTAAGAAATTTCCCGCTTGGATGCCTGGATGTTTCTTTTTCTACGTAGTCAAATGAGCTGATGGAAGCGACATAGGCGCCGTTTTCCTTTGCATGAAGTGCCACATCGATAGGGACGGGATTCTTTCCTGAGGTGGAGATGACGATCATCACGTCATGAGGCTGAATATCCTGCCCGCTCATGAACTCAGACGCATACCCTTCCGATTTTTCTAATTGAGAAGAACGTACGGCGCCTTCATGGAGCATGAGGGGCTCGATCAGTATCGGGTTGATCGGAACCAGTCCACCTGCCCTGTAAAACACTTCTTCGGAGAGGATGTGAGAGTGGCCGCACCCGAAAAGGTGGATGATGCCGTCTTGTTGGATGGAGGAAGAAATACGTTGGGCAAGACTGGCCATTTTGTCTGCTTCTTCCTTTTGTACCATGTGAAGTTTTTCCTGGATTTTTTCAAAATATGTAAGTATCATTCTGTTCCCGCTTTCCATTTTTCTTTCAGCATACCATAATGTTAATGAAAAATTTCAATCTTCACATGTATGAGAAGGGTGGGTTTGATATATTTAAATTAGAACTGAATGAAACGAGGGGGCAATTCGATATGAAACAGGGAATCATCTCACTGGGAGAAGCACTGATAGACTTCATTCCTCTGGACGAACAAAACATGACTTATCAAAAGAGTCCAGGAGGGGCACCTGCCAATGTAGCGGTAGGACTAGCCCGCTTAGGGATCAAATCCACCTTCCTTGGAAAAGTGGGAGAGGAGGTATTAGGCCGTTTCCTGAAGGACACCCTTAAGGGATATGGTGTGAGAGTCAATCAAATGCTGTCCACTCCTGATAATCGAACCGGCGTGGTCTTCGTAACCAACCGGGAGGAGGGGGAGCGCAGCTTTGACTTTTATATTGATCCGAGTGCAGACCGATTTCTTCAAGTGAATGATATAGACGAAGAGGACCTCGCAACACATAAGATCCTTCACTTTGGTTCCATTTCCATGATCAGCTCGCCGGCGAAAGAAGCGACGCTCCATGCGGTGAAAGTGGCGAAAGACAACGGTCTATTAATATCATATGATCCGAATTTACGTTTAGGATTATGGGATTCTGAAGAAAATGCCCGGGAAACGATAAAGAGCATGCTTCCTGAAGTAGATATAGTAAAGATCTCAGAGGAAGAGCTTGAATTTATTACAGGTGAAAAAGAGCTTGAAGCAGGGGCGGCAAAACTAAAAGCATATAATATTCCGTTCTTGATCATTACCATGGGTGCACAGGGGAGCTCTGTACACCTGGGAGAGGACTGCAGGTATATTCCTGCGATGAAGGTGAAAGCAGTGGATACAACCGGGGCAGGGGATGCGTTTGTATCGGGGATACTCCATTCAATGGATAAATACCAGGGGAAGATCGAAACCCTATCCCTTGAAGAAGCGGTTCACATGGCTCAATTTGCAACTATATCAGGTGCACTCGCAGCCTCAACAAAAGGGGCCATGACAGCTTTGCCTACACTGGAGGAAATAAAGCTGCATTTAGAAAAGTAGAAGTCACAGCATGCGAACCATAAAGAGACTGCCGGTCCGGCAGTCTCTTTCCCTTTTTCAATTGTCTCGAAAGATGTTATAGTAAGATAATATAAAATTGGATTTCCTGAAAGGATGTTCTTTATGAGCTATAAAATGATTGTACTTGATTTAGATGATACATTATTACGGGACGACCAAACGATTTCAGCACGCACGAAAGACGCACTCTTACAGGCGCAGGAAGCCGGAGTGAAGGTCGTCCTTGCATCTGGACGTCCAACCCAGGGAATGCGCTGGGTAGCGGAAGAATTGAAACTCGATCATTACGGAAGCTACATTCTGCCTTTCAACGGATCGAAAATCATAGATTGCAAGACAAATGAAGAGAAATACAGCCGAACCCTAACAGCTGAAACGGCTCATTCCTTATATGATATAAGTAAGCGAGAAGATGTGGGTATTCTGACTTATGCAGAAGACGCCATTATAGTAGAAGAAACTAATCCATTCGCTTCCATAGAAAGTGACCTGACGGGTCTGCCGGTGAAGGTCGTTCCGGATTTTAAGGAAGCGATCACGGGACCGGTCGTAAAAGCTCTTATGCTGAAAGATGCCGATCATCTGGTGGTAGTGGAGAAAAAGCTCCAAGCCGAGCTTGATGGTGAACTCAGCGTGATGCGATCAAAGCCATTCTTCCTGGAATTCACCCAGCTTGGTGTCACAAAAGGAGCCAGCCTTGACTATCTGATCAAGCCAATCGGAATCAAGCCCGAGGAAGTCATCGCCATCGGGGATAGCTACAATGATCTGACCATGATTGAATTTGCCGGCCTTGGAGTCGCCATGGGTAACGCTCCGGATGACATTAAGGAGAAGGCGGATTACGTTACAGCTTCCAATATGGAAGACGGAGTAGCAGAAGTGATCGAAACATTTGTGTTGAATGAATTATCCAAAATCTGATTGTTAAAGGACCGTAGTCCATTTTGGGGACTCCGGTCCTTATTTTTGCCTGTATGAAAATAAAAGGGAAAAAATGTATAAAATCTCCCGTTCTATGATACTATTAAAAGTAACATTGTAAACGGAGGACAGAGCGTTGAAATTTATTGGTGGTTTAGTAGTGAAATTCCTATTATCGATCATAGGGATCATTTTTATAGGTGGCCTGCCCGTTCTTCTCTCGGGTATTGGCGAGCGGGAACTGAGATTGCAGGCGTACTGGCAATCGGTAAGAGAAATCGTATATGCCCTGTTTTACGCCGGGGAGTTGACATATAAGGTAATCGGTGGAGAGCAGGAACGCAGCCTGTTTCCTTATTTATGGGAGCCGATCATCTATTCACTCATCATATTATTTTCCGCATTTCTTCTCGCAAGTTTTTTAAGCATTATCCTCACGATCTTCACCATGCTGTTTTCACAGAAAAAACGAAATCGAGTCAAATTCTTCTTATATCTATTCGAATCGATGCCGGATGTTCTGGTTATCTTGCTTTCTCAACTTCTTGTCCTCTTCCTCTACAAGCAGACGGGCATTTTATTTTTTGAAATTGCTTCCGTGGCGACAGAAAAGGCATATCTTCTACCCATCCTTGTGTTGGCCGTATTGCCGACGGTCCAGCTGTTCAGGATTTCAATCCTTTCATTTGAAAGGGAAGAGGGGAAAGACTATGTGACACTTGCTCAATCAATCGGCTTGGGGAAACTGGTGATCTTAACCTTCCATATATTAAGGAATGCCATCATCTCCGTCTTTTTTCAATCAAAGAAAACGGTGTGGTTCATGCTTTCCAATTTATTTGTTCTGGAGCTTTTGTTCAATATCGCCGGGATTACCCGTTTCCTGAAGTCGACGTTACAGCCGAAGATGTTTACGATCGCCATTCTTTCGATTTTCATTCCTCTGTTTGTCTTTTATACGGTGGGAGAAATGATTCTCTCTAAAAAAGCCAACAAGGGGGAGGAAATTTAATATGAAGAAAAGCGTATGGAGTAACCCGTTCTTTCTAATTGGATTCACCTTTATTGCCGTGATGGTTGCGTCAAGCTTCTTCTATTCGTTTGTGTGGGGAAACGAGGTCAGAAGATTGTATTTTATCTCTGTAGAAGGAGTGGTCGTGGAATCTTCGCCTATTTCACCGAAGTGGTTATTTCCATTCGGGACTGACGCCCAGGGCCTTGATATGCTCGGTAAAATCATCATCGGGGCAAAATATACAATTTTAACGGCCTTTGTGATTGCCTTCCTACGGGTATTTTTATCGATTCCCCTCGGTTTGATACTGGGAACCTTCTTGATGAAGTATAAAAAATACATCAATGGCTGGATCGATTCCTTTCACTATATCCCTTTAACGATACTTGCGTATTTTTTGCTGGAGCCGGTCCTTTGGGAACCGTTCGAAGGATTTTCCACTTCCATCGTGGAGCGGTTCGTCATCGAAATTCTCATCTTAACATTCCTGATCGTCCCGATTTTGTCTGCGCTCCTGGGGAATGAAGTGTCCTTAGTGTACAAGCAGGAATTTATTTTGAGCGCAAAAACACTTGGGGCTGGGAAGTGGAGGATCATCTTTAAGCATATCTTACCTTCCATGAAAGAAAAGCTCGTGATCTTACTGGGACAGCAATTCATGCAAACACTCGTCATCTTCATACATCTGGGCCTGCTCACCTTATTCTTGGGTGGGACGGACGTGGACTATCAGATGGTACATGACCCTCCAAGATCGATTACGTATGAATGGTCGGGCCTGATAGGCGATTCCTTCCGCTATCTTCAAGGGGCACCGTGGATCCCGATGACGCCGATCCTGTTTTTTTCCGCGACGATGCTATCGGTTTCGTTCATGATCGAAGGATATGTCCAGGCAACGAGTGGACAATCCTATTATAAAAAGAAATTCAAAGCGGCCTACCGCCCAATGAAGGAAAACAAAGTGAAAGAGCTTGATAAATCCGATTTTCAAAAGGTAAATATGTAAGGGTGGAGCATAATAAAGGAGAAGGCACCTGCCTTACTGGTAATAATTTCATTAGAAATTTTTGTTTACCGTAAAGATATATGGGGAATAAGTTTACACTGAGTAAACAAAACACGGATATTTTTTACAATGGTAGTATATTCAACCACCAAGGTGGGAATATATGGGCTGTTCACTTCTTGTTCAAATATCCTTAACCCTTGTCAGCCAAGGCATCTGCACCGTATTTGGCGGCGTTTGTCGAATCCCCATGAAATATTTTTGATACATTTACCGCAAATTGTTATACACATGAAATCAATTTTTGTTATAATACTCGTTGTTGATTCGATTGATTTACATTCGCTTAACAATCTCTTAATCAAATGATGCTAATAAATGCTATAAATTAAATACAATAAAAAGGTGATGAAGTATGAACTTCTTTAAAAGACAGTTTGAAGATATGCGCACTGGGAAGTTATCGTTCTTCTTTACAGTCGTCGTATTATTTTGGATCAAGACCTACGCAGTATATTTAGCCGAATTTAATCTCGGAATACAAAATGCGCTTCAGCATTTTCTTTTATTTCTTAACCCTTTAAGTTCAGCTCTCTTATTCTTTGCTCTCGCATTATTCTGGAAAGGCAAGGGGCGGTATATTGCATTCATCGTCATTAACTTCCTGATGTCCTTTGTCCTGTATGCGAACGTCGTGTACTATCGTTTCTTTAATGACTTCATTACAGTTCCGGTATTGCTTCAGGCTAAGACGAATAACGGACTTGGAGGAAGTGCACTGGAATTATTGAGTCCTATCGATATCCTGTACTTCTCTGACCTGTTCATAATCATCGGACTGATGATCATGAAAAAAGTGAAACCACAGGAAAAATTACGCTTCCGTTCTGTATTCGCGGTCATGACATCAGCAGTCCTTGTGTTCTTACTGAACCTGGGCCTTGCTGAGATTGATCGTCCGGAACTATTGACACGAAGCTTTGACCGTAACTATCTTGTGAAGTATCTGGGTACTCACAACTTTACGATTTACGACGTGATCCAGAACTCTAAGACATCTGCCAAGCGTGCCCTGGCAGACAGCAATGAAGTATCAGAAGTAGAGAATTATGTAAAAGCAAATAAAGTGGATCCAAACCCCGAATATTTTGGTAAAGCAAAAGGGAAAAACGTCATTTATGTATCGATGGAATCCCTCCAAAACTTTGTGATCGGGAAAGAAATCAACGGTCAAGAGGTAACACCATTCCTTAACTCATTAGTGGAAAAAGAAGATGCGATCTATTTCGATAATTTCTTCCACCAAACGGGGCAAGGGAAGACATCCGATGCCGAGTTCATCATGGAAAATGGATTATTCGGTTTACCGCAGGGTGCCGTCTACATGACGAACGCCAACAATACGTTACAGTCAGCACCTGGAATCTTAAAAGGTGAAGGGTATACTTCAGCTGCGTTCCACGGAAACTATAAAACGTTCTGGAACCGTTCTGAAATGTATCGTACGATGGGATATGACGAATTCTACGATGCAACGTATTATGATATGAGTAATCCGGAAGAACAGCTTCCATATGGATTGAAGGATAAGCCATTCTTCGAAGAGTCCATGCCGATGCTTGAAAAATTACCACAGCCGTTCTATACGAAATTCATTTCACTATCGAACCATTTCCCGTTCGATCGTCATGAGAATGATACAGATTTCGAACCGGGTCAATTCGGCGATGGTGTAGTGAACCGTTATTTCCAAACGGCCAACTATATGGATTCCGCTTTGGAACAATTCTTTAATGATTTGAAAGAAAGTGGACTATATGATGATACCGTCATCGTCCTTTACGGGGATCACTATGGTATTTCTGAAAACCACAATAAAGCTATGGAACAAGTCACAGGCGAAAAAATCACAGATTTCAAAAATGCACAGCTTCAACGTGTTCCTTTATTCATCATTGCTCCTGGGGTCGAGGGTGAAGTCAACCACACATACGGTGGTCAAATAGACGTCCGTGAAACACTATTCAACCTTCTTGGTGTGGATAACAAGGACTTCATCAGTTTCGGTCAGGACTTACTGTCCAAAGATCGCAAACAAATCGTACCTTTCCGTAATGGAGACGTCATCACACCTGAATACTCTGATATTAAAGGAGTATGTTATGATAACGAAACAGGTCAACCTGTAGAAGAAGGAAGCAACGCATGTGAAGAGGCGTCCAAAGAAGCCACGAAACGTCTCGAACTTTCAGATAAAGTAGTATATGAAGACTTACTTCGTTTCTACAAACCAGAAGGCTATAAACAAATCGACCGTTCGGATTATCAATATATAAATCCGAATCCGAAAAGCACAGAAAATCCTGAAGCGTCTCAAGAAGAGTCACACGAGTAATTCGGCAATAGTAAGCCAGTCCTTTCACCATGATGGTGAGGGGGCTGGCTTTTTTGTTGTGGGTAGGGGGTGTTCGTTCAGCTGCTGATTATGTGTTGAAAATCAGCAGCTGAAAAATAGAAGGAATTCAACTGGAGAAAACATCGATTGCTCACTTTTGATTGAACTATGGTTGAATTTGATTGTTTTTGATTAAAAATGATTGATTTTTGTAACCGTTATCATTATAATGAGGGTACAAACGATCGGAGAAAGTAGGAGAGACCATGTTAACCGAGGAACGTCATCGAGTCATTTTAGACTTATTGAAGGAGAAGGATGCGATCAAGATCCAGGATATCGTGGATGTAACGAATGCCTCAGAGTCAACGATTCGCAGGGACCTGACACAGCTTGAGCAGGAAAAATTCCTGAAAAGGGTCCATGGCGGAGCATCAAAGTTGCAAGGGAAACTGAAGGAATTGAGCGTTTCTGAAAAATCATCCAAAAGCCTTCATGAGAAACAGGTAATCGGCCGATACGCAGCCTCTCTGGTGGAAGAAGGGGATTGCGTCTATCTGGATGCCGGTACATCGACCTTGAGTCTGATCGATTATCTTCCTGAAAAGGATATTGTCGTCGTTACGAATGGATTGACCCATGTGGAAGCCCTGCTTCAAAAAGGATTCAAAACCTATATGATCGGTGGGTACGTCAAGCCCGTTACGAGAGCGATGGTCGGTAGTGGGGCACTGGATTCCATCGGTCAATACCGGTTTGATAAAGCATTTATGGGGGCAAACGGAGTGCATGCGCAATATGGATTCACCACGCCTGATCCGGAAGAGGCTCAGGTGAAGCGCATGGCCATCGAGTTATCAAGAGAAGCCATATTTCTTGCCGACGATTCAAAATTTGGTGAGATTGCTTTCAGTAAAATAGTGGATCTCGATAAAGCGATGATCATAACGAACACTTTGGATGAAGAGCATGATAAGGCAATGAAGAATCAAACTACAATAAAGGTTGTGACAGCATGATATATACATTAACGCTGAATCCTTCTGTGGATTACATTATGGAACTGGATTCCTTTCAAAAAGGCGGTCTTAACCGTAGCAGTGCAGAAACTGCCTTTCCAGGGGGGAAGGGGATCAATGTCTCCCGCGTTTTACACATATTGAACGTGGATAATGTGGCTCTTGGATTTGCAGGGGGATATACGGGGGAGTATATTAAACAATTTTTGAACCAAGAGGATATCAGGACAGAGTTTGTCGAGGTAATGGAAGCCTCTCGCATAAACGTCAAGGTGAAGGCGGATGATGAAACCGAAATTAACGGAAGCGGACCTTCCATTAAGGAAGAGCATATCCGGGAGCTGCTCGATCAAGTATCTTCCCTGACTGCAGATGACATGATTGTGCTTGCAGGAAGCATACCTGGTTCGGTTCCGAAAACATTTTATCAGGAAATTGCCGCACAATGTCAAAAACAAGGGACGAAAGTGATCATCGATGCTGAGAAAAAATTGATCGAACCCGTCCTGCCCTTAAAGCCATTCCTCATCAAGCCGAATCATCATGAACTTGGGGAAATGTTTGATGTAGAGATCGACTCTATGGAAAAAGCGGTCCATTACGGAAAAAAACTTAAAGAAACAGGTGTTGAAAACGTCATGGTGTCCATGGCCGAAAAAGGTGCACTCCTGTTGACTGAAGAAGAGGTATTTTATTCTTCTGTACCTAAGGGTGAATTGAAAAGCTCGGTCGGTGCAGGGGATTCAACGGTTGCCGGATTCCTAGCCGGCCTGTCGAGGGGATGGAGCGTGAAGGATTCGTTCCGCTTGGGTACTTCAGCCGGATCGGCGACTGCCTATTCGATTGGTCTCTGTTCATCTGAACACGTGGAACGATTATTCGAAGACATTCAGATTACAAACATATAGAGGGGGAAGTCAAAATGAGAATAACGGAATTACTGACAAAGGATACGATTCAGCTTCATATATCTTCTCAATCGAAAAACGGAGTCATTGACGAGCTGGTATCCGTTTTGGATCAAAGCGGTAAATTGCAGAACCGTGATGAATTCAAGAAAGCGATCCTAAATCGGGAAGCACAGAGTACGACGGGGATCGGGGAAGGGATTGCGATTCCCCATGCGAAAACATCCGCTGTCAAAGCACCTGCGATTGCGTTCGGAAAATCAGAAGAAGGTGTTGATTATGAATCTCTTGATGGAGCACCAGCTCATCTTTTCTTCATGATTGCCGCGACTGAAGGAGCGAATCAGACCCATTTAGAAGCGCTCAGTCGCCTTTCGTCCATGCTGATGGATATGGACGTCCGGAAAGCACTGTTGAACGCAGGTACGAAAGAAGAGATATTGGAAATCATTAATGCCCATGATGGTGTGGAAGAAGAAGAGACACCGGCTGAAACGTCCGCTCCGGGCGGAAAAATCCTTGCCGTAACGGCTTGTCCTACCGGGATCGCTCATACGTATATGGCAGCCGACGCATTAAAGGCAAAGGCAAAAACGATGGATGTGAACCTGAAGGTAGAGACAAATGGTTCAGGAGGGGCAAAGAACGTCCTGACACAAGAGGACATTGAAAGTGCCGTAGCCATTATTGTCGCAGCAGACACGAAAGTGGAAATGAACCGCTTCAAAGGAAAACACGTCATCGAAGTTCCTGTGGCGGAAGCGATCAGACGTCCTGAAGAACTATTGAACCAAGCCATGAAAAAAGACGCCCCGGTATATAAAGGGGGAGAGCAGGGGAAAGATTCCGATAATGGCTCTGAGAAAAAGCAAAAATCGGGGTTCTATAAGCATCTCATGAATGGTGTATCCAACATGCTTCCATTCGTGGTAGGAGGAGGGATCCTGATTGCCATCTCCTTCTTATTCGGCATTCAGTCAGCGAACCCTGATTCTCCGGAGTACAATGAGTTTGCGGCGATCTTGAATACGATCGGTGGAGGCAATGCCTTTTACCTGATGGTTCCGGTCCTTGCAGGATTCATTGCCATGAGTATTGCCGATAGACCGGGATTTGCCCCTGGTATGGTGGGCGGATTGATTGCGGCAACGGGTCAAAGTGGATTTTTAGGCGGAATCATTGCCGGTTTCTTAGCCGGTTATGTGGTACTTGGAATCAAGCGTTTAACGAAGAATTTCCCTCCAGCTCTGGAAGGAATCAAACCGGTACTCATTTATCCGTTACTTGGTATTTTCATTACAGGTGTGATCATGCTTCAATTCCTGGTTGAACCTCTGAGTGCACTCAATACAGGCATACAGAACTGGCTTGATGGTCTCGGAACAGGAAACTTGATATTGCTTGGGTTAATCCTGGGTGGAATGATGGCTGTCGACATGGGAGGTCCCATTAATAAAGCGGCCTTCACGTTCGGTATCGCCATGATAGAAGGCGGGAACCTGGCTCCCCATGCGGCCATTATGGCGGGAGGAATGGTTCCTCCATTAGGACTTGCCATGGCTACGACATTATTTAAGAAGAAGTTCAATGATAATGAGCGGAAAGCGGGTATTGCAGCTTACTTTATGGGCGCTTCCTTTATTACCGAAGGAGCGATTCCATTTGCAGCAGCGGATCCATTCCGTGTGATTCCTTCAATTGTGACGGGATCTGCGATTGCAGGGGCATTGACCATGTTCTTTGGGATCGGTTTACCTGCACCTCATGGAGGATTGTTCGTCTTCCCTGTAGTGGAAGGAAATCCGTTCTTATATCTACTGGCGGTTCTGATCGGGTCCGTCATCACAGCGCTAATGGTAGGCTTCTTGAAGAAACCTGTAAAATAGAGCAGAACAAATAAAAGAACGAGGGGATTTCCCCTCGTTCTTTCTTGCGCTTATAAACTCTCGATCTCTACATCCTTGATTCCTTCTATTTCTGAAATGGTGTAGTAAATGTCTACCGTCTTTTTCCTGAAATCAACAATGATCTTTAATTCTAATAGATGGTGCTGATTCTTTAAGTCTTTGATCCGGATATTTTCAATGGTGATTTCTTCGGCTTTGATTTTTTCAATGATCGACTTGATCTCCTTCTTTTCAGCTATCGTGGCGCGAAGGGATAATTCTTTTTCCCTCAGGCGTTTTGGGCCTAAGTAAGTAATGACGACCGGGACCACTTCTACGGATACGATCAAAAGGATGACCCCTGCAGTTGCTTCGAAATAAAAGCCTGCGCCGACGGCTATCCCTATTCCTGCTGCCCCCCAAATCATCGCGGCAGTGGTCAAACCTGAGATACTATCGTTCCCTTTGCGCAGGATGACACCTGCTCCGAGGAAGCCGATACCCGAAACAATCTGAGCCGCTAATCGAAGCGGGTCCATGGTAATATTCACTTTGTCCGATCCTTCAGAAAGATAGGCGGATTCCATGGACACAATCGTCAACAAACAACTCACAATGCAAATGACAAGGGACGTCTTCAGTCCAACAGGCTTTCTCTTTAATTCCCTCTCGAGACCTATGATCAATCCCAATACGGCTGAAACACCGAGTTTTAACAGGAATGTCGTATCTAATAGCTCCATCCATCCCCCTCCAATCCTTCCAGACTGCAAAAAAATTCATGTAGTAATTCAATTCGTCTGATTATAAAATAGAACAATGAACAACTTATATCAGGAGGTCTGTCATGTCGGATGCGAAAGTAAATCCATACCTTATACTTGCTATCGGAGTCATCTCCGTTTCTACCTCTGCTATCTTAGTGAAGGTATCGAGTGCGCCGTCAGGCATTTTGGCATTTTACCGGTTGTTTTTCACCGTTCTTTTAATGTCCCCGGTATTTTTCTTAAAGTATGTGAAGGAATTGAAACTTATTACTGTGAGAGATTGGATGTTTTCGATTTTAGCCGGGGTATTCCTGGCGTTTCATTTCATCCTTTGGTTTGAATCCTTACACTACACCTCCGTCGCGAGTTCCACGGTGCTTGTCACACTGCAACCGTTATTCGCTTTTATCGGTGCGTACCTTTTCTTTCAGGAGAAGTTAACGGCAAAGGCTTTATTATCCGCTGTCTTAGCCGTTGCCGGGAGCTTCATCATCAGCTGGGGGGACTTCCGGATAAGCGGCAGCGCTCTGTGGGGAGATATTTTGGCTTTGATTGCATGCGCCCTTATTACGGGATACCTTTTATTCGGGCAGACAATCAGAAAGCGGCTGTCTCTAATGACCTATACGTACCTCGTTTATGTCATAAGCTCTATCGTCTTATTGTTCTATGTCCTGATCCGATCTGAAAGTCTGGGACCTTACCCGAAAGAAGATTGGATCTATTTCCTTCTTCTTGCGATCATCCCGACGCTACTCGGACATACACTGTTTAATTGGTCCCTAAAGTGGTTAAGTACCTCGACGATCTCCATGGCCATACTCTTTGAACCAATCGGTGCATCTCTTCTCGCCTATTGGCTGTTAGGGGAAAAAGTGCTGATGACTCAGGTGCTGGGCGGCATGGTCATTATGACCGGTGTCACTCTCTTCTTAATAGAAGAAAGAAAACTGAAAAAACTTACCCGAGCCAGTGAGGTGAAGACGGATGCATTATAGGAAAGCAGAACTGAAAGACGCAGGAGGACTGGCATACGTCCATGTGTGTAGCTGGAGGACCACCTACCGGGGAATCGTTTCAAAAGATTACCTCGAGTCTTTATCCATAGTGGAA